>NZ_JBSFGU010000007.1:0-248702 GCF_053596725.1 Kitasatospora sp. NPDC001660
GCCAGAGCACGACGGCGGCTCCGGAGACGGCGTTGACGGCGCCGGTGACGAGGGCGCCGGTGCCCGGGCCGAGGGTGGGGAGGATGAGGGCCCGGGACCGCGACCAGTGTGCTTTTCGAGAGGAGTGCAAGGCCGTGATCGCAGCGTTTTCGGTGACCCCGCTGGGCATCGGCGAGGACGTGGGGGAGGCGGTGGCCGCCGCCGTCCGCGTGGTCCGCGCCAGCGGGCTGCCCAACCGCACGGACGCGATGTTCACCAGCATCGAGGGCGAATGGGACGAGGTGATGCCGGTGATCAGGGACGCGATCGAGGCGGTGAAGGCCTACAGCGGGCGGGTGAGCACGGTCATCAAGATCGACGACCGGGCCGGCGTGACCGACGGCCTCACCGCCAAGGTCGCATCCGTCGAGCGGCACCTCGCCGGGGCGGAGTGACGGATCAGCCGGCCGAGCCCGCCCGGGCGGGCTCGGTGGCGGGCGTGGCGGCCCTGGCCCGCCCCGGCAGCAGCCGGTCCAGGGCATAGGGGCCGGAGCCGATGGCGGCGATGGCGAGGAACGCCCAGCAGAACATGACGGACGGTTCGCCGCCGTTCTGCAGCGGGAGCAGCGCATGCTGCTGATGGACGGTGAAGTAGGCGTAGGCCATCGAGCCGGAGCAGAGCAGCGCGGCCCAGCGGGTGCCGAGGCCGAGCAGCACCAGGGTGCCGCCGGCCAGCTGGATCAGCGCGGCCCACCAGCCGGGCCACTGGCCGAGCGGGATGGTGCCGCCGCCCTTGGCGCCGCCGGGGACCCCGAACAGCGACGCGGCGCCGTGGCAGGCGAAGAGCAGTCCGACGACGACCCGGAAGGCCGCCAGTGCGATCGGTCGGGCGGTGTCGGCCACCACGCGCGGGGTTGCGAAGAAGTGCACGGACACGGGGCAAGGCCTCCTGGTGCAGGGGAGGAGCGGTGGTGGGTAAGGGTAGCCTTGGTCTAGTCCATTTGACAATGATCCGTCAGATCCTTCGAAGGGCCGGCGAATTCCGTCAGGCCGACCGGCGGTGGAGGGCTCCATCGCGTCCCTTGCGGGCTCTTTCTTGACTGACCGATCTCGAAAGATTTAACGTTCCACTATGGCGCGAACGAAGGAATTCGACCCGGACGCGGCGCTCCAGGCGGCCCTCGACCTGTTCTGGCGGCGCGGCTACGAGGCCACGTCCATGGCCGACCTGGTCGAGGGGCTCGGGATCGCCCGCGCGAGCCTGTACGCCACGTTCGGCAGCAAGCACGAGCTGTACCTGCGCGCGCTGGAGCGCTACAGCGAGCAGACCGACCCGGTGCTGCTCGCCGAGCTGTCCCAGCCCGGGCCGGTGCTGCCCGCCGTCCGTGCGATGATCCGCCGGTACGCGGCGGCGTCCATCGGGGAGGGGCGGGAGCGCGGCTGCTTCGTCACCAACACGGCGGTCGAGCTGGCCCCGCACGACCCGGCGGCCGCCCGCCGGGTGGAGGCGAGCCTCGGACTCCTGGAGGCGCTGCTCACCGCCGCGCTCGTGCGCGCCGGGGCGCAGGGGGAGCTGCCCGCCGGGCGGGATCCCCGGGCGCTCGCGCGGATGCTGATGGTGCTGTTGCAGGGCATGCGCGTGATGGGCAAGGTCGCGGACGGGCCGGCCCGCGTGCGGGACGCCGCGGAGCAGGTGCTCGTCCTGCTGGGCTGACGGAAAGCGGCTGTGGCGACGCGGGCCTTTTCTGTGTCGATTCTGAACCGAACGTTCAATAAAGGAGTACTCGTCATGGCCAAGCGCTTCGCCGGCACCAGCGTCCTCGTCACCGGCGGTGGCACCGGCATCGGACGGGCCATCGCGCTCACCTTCGCCCGGGAGGGCGCCCGGGTCGCCGTCGCGGGCCGCACCGAGGGCCCGCTCGCCGAGACCGTCGGGCTGATCGAGCGTGAGGGCGGCAGGGCCGTCGCGCTCACCGGCGACGTGGCGGACAGCGCGGACGCCGCCCGGTTGGTCCGCGAGACCGTCGAGCACCTCGGCGGACTGGACGTCGCCGTCAACAACGCGGGCGTGGGCGGCGCCTTCGGCAAGATCGCCGACGTCGACGAGGAGGAGTTCCAGCGCGTGCTCGGCGTCAACCTGACCGGCACGTTCCTCGCCATGAAGCACCAGATCGCCCACCTGCGCGCGAACGGCGGTGGCGCGATCGTCAACGTCTCCTCCAACCTCGGCGCCCACATGAGCCTCTCCGGCCTCGGCGCCTACGGTGCCACCAAGGCGGCCGTCACCGCGCTCACCCGCGCCGCCGCCCGCGACCACATCGCGGACGGCGTGCGGATCAACCTGGTGAGCCCCGGACCGGTCGACACCCCCATGTCCTCCCGGCCCGGGGAGAGCGTCGCCGACAAGGCCGAGCGGATGAAGGGCGCCGTCCCCGTCGGCCGGGCGGGCGCCGTCGAGGAGGTCGCCGCCGCCGTCCTCTACCTCGCCTCGCCCGAGGCCGGGTACACCGTCGGCGCCGACCTCGTCCTCGACGGCGGCACCACGGCCTGACACCGGTACGGTCGGGCTCAACGGCCCAGCTTCGCTCAGCCGTTGAGCCAGTCCGCGGGCACTGCCCGGTACAGCGCCTCCAGCGCCTCCGCGCTTTGGGCGCGGGCCGTCATCGAGAAGTCCTCGACCACTGCGACCAGCACGTCCGGCCCCTCGAACCACCGGCACTCACGCCCCAGCGCCGGCAACTCCCGCAACGTCGGGGGCAGTTCGCCCTCAGGCTCGGCGAAGTCCGTCAGCTCGTGGTCCTCCAGCAGCTTCTCCGTCATCGCCATCGCGGCGGCCGCCACCGAGAAGCGCGGCTCCCAGGGCTCCCACCGCTCCTGCGACTTGTCCGCGAGGTCCATCCGCAGCACCGTCGCCGGATCGTCCTCGGCGAGGTCCGCCAGCAGGATCCCCCAGTGCGCGCAGCCCTGGTTCTCGGCCCGGTACACCAGGGCGCCGTCCAGGACGAACAGCTCGCCGGGCGTCAGCAGCGTGTCGTGGCTGCTCGTCAGGTCCGCCCGCCGCCCGAACAGCCGGTACGCCTCGCGCAGCGCGGCCGGCAGCCGCAGGCCGAGGCGCCGCTCGGCCGTGTCGAGCTCCGCGTCCGCGAAGCCGTCGCCGGGCCCCAGCGGCTCGCCCCAGTACCCGGCGAAGCCCCTGACGAAGGCCCAGGCGCCCTCGCGCCCCCGCAAGGATCCGGCCATTCCTGCGCGCATGTCGAAGATCTCGTCGCTCACGTGGGAACCGTACGACGACCCACCGACAGCCCGAAGGCCGATCCGCGCACGACCGGCCGGACTTGACGCGAACGCGCAATCCCATGGTCACCAGTTGCTCACCGCCAGGTTTCCGACGCGTCGCACGGGCAAGACACGGTTTCGGCCGGAACCGACATCACGAAAGGCGGACGCGCTTACCCATGCCGACCGCACCGCACCCCGCGCCCCACCCGCGGCGCCGCCACCGCTGGGGCGAACACGGCCTGGCCTGGGCCTTCCTGCTGCCCTCGCTGGTCGTCTTCGCCCTGTTCATCGGCTACCCGCTGGGGCGGACCCTCTACCTGAGCGCCCACGCCAACGACCTGTTCGGCGCGCCCTCCCGCTACGTCGGATGGCAGCACTACACCGACCTGCTGAGCTCCGCGGACTTCGGCCGCACGCTGGTCACCACCGCCCTGTTCACGCTGCTCACCGTGGTGCCCGGGGTCCTCGGCGCGCTCGTGCTGGTGCTGCTCCTGGAGAGCCGGATCCGCGGCGTGCGGCTGCTGCGCTCCGCGTTCGCGCTGCCGTTCGCCTTCTCGGTGGCCAGCGCGTCGGTCGTGTTCGCGGTGTTCTTCAACCCCGCGAGCGGGGTGATCAACGGCCTGCTCTCACACGTCGGCCTCGGCCCCGTCGGCTGGCTCACCGACGACCGGTACGCGCTGGTCTCGGTGGCCGCCACCACGGTCTGGATGAACCTCGGCTACAACGTCCTGGTGCTCTCGGCCGGCGTCGGCTCGATCCCCGGCGAGATCACGGAGGCGGCCCGGCTCGACGGCGCCACCGGCCTGCGGCTGGCCCGCTCGGTCACCGTGCCGATGCTCGGCCCGCACCTGTTCTTCCTCACCGTGGTCTCCACCGTCCACTCGCTGCAGAGTTTCGGCCAGATCCACATCCTCACCAAGGGCGGTCCGGACGGCGCCACGCGCACCCTCGTCTACTCCGTGTACGAGAAGGCGTTCGCGTACGGCTCCAGTGACTTCGGCACCGCGAGCGCGCAGGCCGTCGTGCTCCTCCTGGTCGTCCTCGCCTGCACGGCCGTCCAGTTCGGCGTCCTGGAGCGGAAGGTGCACTACGCATGACCTCGATAGCCACCGAAGCCGCCGAAGCCACCGAGGCCGTGGAGCCCCGTCGCCGTACGGGCGTCCTCGCCGGCCGCTCCCCGCGCGAGCTGCTCGCCCGTGCCGTTGTCCACCTGATGCTCGCCGCCGCCGTCGTCACCGTCGCCTTCCCGGTGTACTACGCGATCGCCGGCGCGTTCATGGGCCCCTCCGAACTCTCGTCGTACCCGCCGGCGCTGGTGCCCCACTCGGTCACCGGGCGGAACTTCTCCGGCGCCGTCGACACCGTCCCGCTGGCCCGCCAGTACGCCAACTCGGCGATCACGGCGACGGCCATCACCCTCGCCCAGCTGTTCACCTCGATCCTGGCGGCGTACGCCTTCGTCTTCCTGCCGGTCAGGGCGCGGGCGGTGGTGTTCGGGGTGTTCCTGGCGACGCTGATGGTCCCGTGGGAGGCCATCATCATCCCCAACTACCTGACCCTGTCGGACTGGGGCCTCGGCAACACCTACTTCGGCCTGGTGCTGCCCTTCCTCGCCTCCGGCTTCGGCACCTTCATGCTGCGGCAGTCCTTCCGCCAGCTCCCCGCCGAGCTGCGCGACGCGGCCCGGATCGACGGCGCGGGCCACTGGCGCTTCCTGTGGAAGATCGTCGTCCCGCTCAACAAGCCCGCTCTCGCGGCGCTTTCGATCTACGTGTTCCTGTCCGCGTGGAACCAGTACTTCTGGCCGCTCATCATCACCCGCACGGCGAACATGCAGACCCTGCAGATCGGTCTGACCTCGCTGCGCGACTCCGAGATGTCCGACCCCGGCCTGATCCTCGCCGGTGTCGTCCTCTCGCTGCTGCCGACCCTCGCCCTGGTGGTCTTCGGCCAGCGCTTCATCGTCCGCGGCCTGACCGCGGGCGCCGTCCGCTGAGCAGTCCGTCCGTCCCTACCGCTCCCCATAGAGAGAGAACCACCGTGAAGAAGAGTGCACGCGCGCTCGCGGCCCTGCTGGTGGCCGGCCTGTCCCTGACCGCCTGCAGCTCCGGCGGCTCCACCTCGGGCTCCGGCGGCGGTTCCGGCGACGCGGCGGCGCCCGGCGCCCAGGCCCTCGACCAGGCCTCCGGCGTCACCACCGTCGAGTTCTGGCACTCGATGACCGGCAAGAACGCCGACGTGCTGAACGGCCTGGTCGGCCAGTTCAACGCGGCCCACCAGGGCAAGATCGAGGTCAAGGCGGAGTTCCAGGGCAAGTACGACGACCTGGTCGCCAAGTACAAGGCCGCGGTGCAGCAGAAGGGCACCCCCGCCGTGGTGCAGGTCTACGACATCGGCACCCGCTTCATGATCGACTCCAAGCAGACGATCCCCGCCCAGGCGTTCGCCGACAAGGACGGCTACTCGCTCGCCGACCTCGACCCGAACATCCGCAACTACTACTCGGCCGGCGGCACGTTGGAGAGCATGCCGTTCAACTCCTCGATGCCGCTGCTCTACCTCAACACCGACGCCTTCAAGGAGGCCGGCCTCGACCCGGCCAAGCCGCCGACGAACCTCGCCGAACTCGGCGACCTCGCGCAGAAGCTGACCAGGAAGGACGCGAACGGCCAGACCGTGCGCTACGGCTTCGGCGCCGCCATCTACGGCTGGTTCGTCGAGCAACTGCTCGCCGAGTCCGGCACGATGTACTGCGACCAGGACAACGGGCGCAGCAACAAGGCGGGCAAGGTGGTCTTCGACTCCGCCCAGGGCGCCCAGATCGTCCAGTGGTGGGCCGACCTGGTCAAGAACGGCTACGCGGCCAACACCGGGCGCAACACCGACGACGCCCAGGCCGCGTTCAAGGCCGGCACCGTCGCCATGCACCTGGAGTCCACCGGCGTGCTGAGCGGCTACACCCAGGCGGCCAGGTTCACCGTCGGCACCGCGGCCTTCCCGAAGGTCGCCGCGAGTGACCAGGGCGGCCCGGTCATCGGCGGGGCCTCGCTGTGGATCAGCGGGCCGGGGCACTCGGACGCCGAGAAGCGCGCGGCGTGGGAGTTCGAGAAGTTCCTGACCTCGCCGGAGCAGCAGGCCGCCTGGCACACCGGCACCGGGTACTTCCCGGTCAACACCAAGTCCCTGGACGACCCCAAGGACAAGGAGTGGGTGGCCAAGTACCCGCAGTTCCAGACCGCCATCGACCAGCTCAAGGCCACCAAGCCCACCCCGGCCACGGCCGGCTGCCTGCTCGGCGTGATGCCGCAGGCGCGCAAGGGCGTGGAGACCGCCATCGAGCAGACCATCAAGGGCTCGAAGACCGCGCAGCAGGCGCTCGCCGACGCGGCCAAGGAGCTGCAGCCCGCGATCGACGGCTACAACAGCTCGGTGGGCTGACGCTCCCGACGCCGAACGCCCGCCGGGATCACCCGGGCGGGCGTTTCGGCTTCCGGCTCACGCCGAGAGCGCCTCGCCGTCCTCCGGCAGCACGCAGGCGGCGGCCAGCTCGTCCAGGGAGAGGCCGAGCGCGAACGCGAGCGCGGCGATCGTGAAGAACGACGGCGTCGGCGCCCGGCCGGTCTCGATCTTGCGCAGTGTCTCCGCCGAGACACCCGCCACCGCGGCCACCTCGACCATGCTGCGCCCTCCACGTGCTTCGCGCAGCAGCGCCCCGAAGCGCTCGCCACGTTCGCGCTCCCACGGGGTCAGCGGAGTCCTCACCATGCCATCGATCCTAGGCCCTGTCCGGGCCCCGCGTTGATTCCTCGCAGCCCCCGCTCCCTGGCGGCCGTCGCTTCCCTCTCCCCGCCCCCTCCACCTCTCCCCTCGACCGTGATACAAATACCGGTATAAGAATTGGATCCCGAGAGGACACCGCACCGCCATGGTCGAAATCAAGTCCGACGCCGCCCTCGCCGCCATGCGCGAGGCCGGCCGCGTCGTCGCCAACGCCCTCGCCGCCGTCCAGGCCGAGGCGGCGGTCGGGGTGGGCCTGCTGGAGCTGGACGAAGTCGCCCGGGGCGTGCTGCGAGCCGCCGGGGCCACCTCGCCGTTCCTCGGGTACCGGCCCTCCTTCGCGCCCGTGCCCTTCCCGGCCGTCATCTGCGCCTCCGTGAACGACGCCGTCGTCCACGGCATCCCCGACGGCTACCGGCTGCGCGACGGCGACCTCGTGAGCATCGACTGCGGCGCCGTCCTCGACGGCTGGGCGGGCGACGCGGCCGTCAGCTTCACCGTCGGCACCGCCCGCCCCGAGGACACCGCGCTGATCGACGCCACCCGCCGCGCCCTGGAAGCCGGGATCGCCGCCGCCGTGGCCGGCAAGCGGACCGGAGACATCGGACACGCCGTCGGCACCGTCGCCCGGGCCGGCCGCTACGGCCTGCCGGACGGCTTCGGCGGCCACGGCATCGGACGCCGCATGCACGAGGACCCGCACGTGCCCAACGAGGGCCGCCCCGGCCGGGGTTACCCGCTGCGTCCGGGCCTGGTACTGGCGATCGAGCCCATGCTCACCGCCGGCGGCCGGGACGACTACACCACCGACCCCGACGGCTGGACCCTCCGCACCACCGACGGCACCCGCGCCGCCCACATCGAGCACACCGTCGCCATCACCGAGGACGGCCCGCGGATCCTGACCCTGCCGTAGCGGGCGAGATGACCGCCTGCTGAACGTCCGCCGTCGAACCGCCGCATCCCGCCGAGCCCGTCCCCGGGCCCCGGTAGTCTCGGCGGCGTGACCGAAGGCGTGATGTTCGACTTCTCCGGGACGCTCTTCCGCGTCGTGTCCACCACCCAGTGGCTCGACGCCCACACCGCCGCCGCCGGCCTCGCCCTGACCGGCCACGAGCGGGCCGAACTGGTCGCCCGCCTGGAGGAGTTCGACCACCTGCCGGTCGACCGCCGCCCGGCAGCCCTCGCCCCGCTCGTCGACCTCCTGCCGCAGCACGTGACGCACACCACGAGGCAACGCCACCGACCCCCGGAGTAGCGTGCCGACCATGACCGATCAGGACTTCACCACGCGCGTCACCGTGCGCGGTTACGAGACAGACACCCAGGGCCACCTCAACCAGTCCGTCTACCTCCAGTACGCCGAGCACGCCCGCTGGGAGTACCTCCTGGCCGCCGGCATCCGCCAGGCCGAGCTGGTCGCCAAGGGCGTGGGCCCGGTGGTCCTGGAGACCACCATCAAGTACCTGCGCGAGCTGCGCGCCGGCGACACCGTCGACGTGAGCTGCGCGTTCGTGTGGCGCGACGGCAAGACCTTCCAGGTCGTGCAGCGCATCACCCGCGCCGACGGCGTGCTCGCGGCCGAGCTCACCGGCGTCGGCGGCATCCTCGACCTGGCGGAGCGCCGGCTGGTCGCCGACCCGCGCGAGCCGCTGCGCGCCCTCGCCTCGAACCCGGCGCTGCTCGGCCTCTGACTCCGAAAAACGCGCCCGTCACGAGTGCCGGTGCCTGCCGCCGCGCGCCGCCGCCCGCGGGTGGTCGGCCGCGGCGATCAGCGCGGCCAGGGCGGTGGTCACCGGCACCGAGGCGACCAGCCCGATGCTGCCCACCAGCGTCCGCGCGATCTCCTCGGACACCAGCTCGCTCGTCGCCACGTCGATCACGTTCCGGTGCGCGATCGAGAACAGCAGGAGCAGCGGCAGCGCCGCGCCCGCGTACGCGAGCACCAGGGTGTTGACGGTGGACGCGATGTGGTCGCGGCCGATCCGCATGCCCGTCCGGTACAGCCTGCGCGCGCCCATGCCGGGGTCGGCCGCGTGCAGCTCCCAGACCGCCGAGGTCTGGGTGACCGTCACGTCGAAGAGCACGCCGAGCGAGCCGATCACGAACCCGGCCAGCAGCAGGCCGCGGATCTGGATGCCCGGGTACAGGTCGTGGACCAGCCCGGTCTCCTCCGAGGTGTTGCCGGTCAGGTGCGCCCAGGAGGCGAACACCAGGCTCAGCACGCCGATCAGGACCAGCGAGACGAGTGTGCCGAGCACCGCCACCGAGGTCCGGGCGGAGAGCCCGTGGCACAGGTAGAGCGCGATCAGCATGATCGCGCTCGCCCCGACGATCGCCACCAGCAGCGGGTCCGAGCCGCGCAGGATGGCCGGCAGGATGAACAGCGAGAGCACCGCGAAGCTGATCGCGAGCGCGATCAGCGCGGCCAGCCCGCGCCACCGTCCGACGACGACCACCGCCACCGCGAAGACGCCCGCGAGCACCCCCATCGGCAGGTTCCGGTCGACGTCGACCACGCTGTACTGGAGGTCCGGCGGCGCGTCCGGCGCGTACGTGAGGACGACCTCCTCGCCCACCCCGTAGTGCCGCGGCTCGCCCGGGTGGACGACGAGGGTGAACGTGCGGCCCTTGTCCGGGCCGGTGGTCACCTCGACGGTGTCCTGCTGGCAGGTGCCCTGGTCGGCCGGATTGACGGCGCTGCACGGCAGTTCCCGCACCTCGGTGACCCGGCCGCGCCGGACCTGCTGGTCGAACCCGACCCCGGTGCGCGGGTGCGACGGCACGCCGCCCGGCCACAGCACCACCAGGCCCACCAGCACGGCCAGCGCGAACGGGATGAGCACCGCCGCGACGATCCGGCGCAGGTGGGCGGAGACGGGCGCCGCCGGCCCGTGGGCGTGCACGTGCGCCGCGGCCGGCCCGGCGTCCCCGTGCTCGTGCCCGTCGCCGTGCCCGTGCGTCCCGTCGTCCACCTCACGCCTCCTCAGCTGTCGCGCGGCTGTCCGGCTCCGCCGCAGCCCTCCGAAATCATCGGCGCCGGACCCGCCGGACAACCGCAGTGACCAACCCGTGGGCGTGCCGCACCGGCCGGGCGGGGGATTACCCTACCGGCGACCGACCGGCTGACCGGATGGGATCAAGTGACCGTCCGGCGAAGAATTCTGACCATGCCGAACATGAACCGCACCGCCGCCTCAGCCGCCGGCGCCGCTCTCGTCTTCACCGTCCTCACGGCCCTGCCCGCCGCAGCAGCGGACAACGGCCCGGTCTGGACGGCCTGTCAGGGCACCGTCGACCCGCGCCAGCAGTGCGCCACCGTCACCGTCCCGCTGGACTACGACGATCCGGACGGCGAGCAGATCACGATCGCCGTCTCCCGCATCCCCGCCGCCGACCCCGGCCTGCGCCACGGCGTCCTGCTGACCATCCCCGGCGGCCCCGGCGGCTCCGGCCTGAACCTCCCGAGCAGCGCGGCCAAGCACCTCCCGCAGTCCGTCCTCGACCGCTTCGACCTGGTCGGCTTCGACCCGCGCGGCGTCGGCAGTTCCACGCCGGTCAGCTGCGGCCTCGACACGCCCGACCTCGCGATGGTCAAGCTCCGTCCCTGGCCCGCCGCCGACGGCTCGATCGACGACAACCTCGCCACCGCCCGCCGCGTCGCCGAGACCTGCGCCCGCAACGGCGGCCCGGTGCTGCGCAGCATCTCCACCCGCAACGAGGCCCGCGACATCGACCGCATCCGCGAGGCCCTCGGCGAGCGCCGCCTCTCCGCCTGGGGCACGTCGTACGGCACGTACGCGGGCGCCGTCTACGCCACGATGTTCCCCCGGCACACCGACCGGGTCGTCCTCGACAGCAACGACGACCCGGACCCGTCCCGGGTCGAGCGCGGCTGGCTCGCCAACTACGGCCCCGGCGCCGAGGACCGCTTCCCGGACTTCGCCAAGTGGGCGTCGGCGCCCGGCAATCCGGACCGCGTCGCGGACACCCCCGAGGAGGTCCGCCCGCTCTTCCTCGACCTCGCAGCCCGCCTGGACCGCGCGCCGCTGCCCTGGCCCGGCGCCAACCCGGCCGAGCTGAACGGCAACGTGCTGCGCGAGACGATGCTCGAAAGCCTCTACGCGGACGCCAAGTTCCCCGACCTCGCCCGCCTGATGCTGGCCGGTCTCGGCCGCCGCCCGCTGCCCGTCGTGGCGCCGGTGCCGCAGCCGGCGGTCCAGGCCGTCCAGAACACCGTCGCCGTCTCGGTCGCCACCCTGTGCAACGACGTCCCGTGGCCCACCGACCCGGCCGCCTACGCCAAGGACACCGCCGCCGAGCGCGCCGCCCGTCCGCTCACCGCCGGCATGCCCGTCAACGTCATGCCCTGTGCGTTCTGGCCGTTCAAGCCCGCCGAGCCGTCGACCCGCATCACCTCCCGCGGCCCGGCGAACGTGCTCCTCGCCCAGAACCTCCGCGACCCCGCCACCCCCTACCAGGGCGCCCTGAAGCTCCGCGAGGCCTTCGGCTCCCGGGCCCGCATGGTGTCGATCGACTCCGGCGGCCACGACGCCTACGTCGCCAACGGCAACGCGTGCGGCGACCGGACCGTCACCGGCTACCTCCTCACCGGCCGCCTCCCCGCCGAGGACGTGTACTGCCCGGCCGACTGATCACCCGGCAAACCGGGCGGGGGGTGACAAACCGTGAACGATCGCCCCGCCCCCGCCCGGACGTGTGAACGATCACCTCGAATGAGTCGAATCTGTCGCGGTTTTGTGACAAAGCTTGGCCGACACCCGCTCCCCAGCGGCTTTTCGTGGCCGTAGTGTTCCGGCTATGTCACCGAAGAGCCGCATACCCGCCCCGGACCCGGGCGACACGTGGGTGCCGCGTCCCCGGCGCCGGCAGACTCCGCTCGGGCTGGTCGGGCACTCGGTCAGATTCCTCGGCTGCAGCGTGCTCGGGGGCGTCCTGCTCGCGGGGATCGTGCTCCCCGCGGCCGGCGCGATCGGCCTGGGTGCGAAGAACGGCGCGGAGAGCTTCGAGAGCATTCCCGACGACTTCAAGACGCCCCCGCTCACCCAGGCGACGCAGATCTTCGACGCCAAGGGCGGCCTGATCGCCAAGGTCTACGAGCGCGACCGGACGGTCATACCGGCCGAGCAGATGTCGCCGCTGATCAGACACGCGCAGGTGGACATCGAGGACGCCCGCTTCTACGAGCACGGCGCGGTCGACCTCAAGGGCGTCCTGCGGGCCATCACCAAGAACGCGGAGAGCGGCGCCACCGTCCAGGGGGCGTCCACCCTCACCCAGCAGTACGTGAAGAACGTCAACGTCGAGAAGGCCGGCGACGACCCGGTGGCGGTCGCGGAGGCGCAGCGCAAGACGCTCGGCCGCAAGATCCAGGAGCTCAAGTACGCCATCAAGCTGGAAGAGGACCTGACCAAGGACCAGATCCTCACCAACTACCTGAACATCACCTTCTACGGGCACCAGGCGTACGGCATCCAGGCCGCCTCCCAGCGCTACTTCGGCAAGGACGCCAAGGACCTGACGCTCCCCGAGGCGGCCATGCTCGCCGGGCTGGTGCAGAACCCGTCCCAGTACGACCCGAAGCTCCACCCGGTGGCCGCGCAGAAGCGGCGGGACACCGTCATCGACAAGATGGTGGAGAACAAGCACATCACCGCGGAGCAGGCGCGGGAGGCCAAGGCGGCACCGCTCGGGCTCAACTACCGCGACCCGCAGAACGGTTGCATCACGGCCAGGGCGGGCATGGGCTTCTTCTGCGACTACGTGCGCCACGTGGTCAAGCAGGACCCGGTGTACGGCAAGAGCGCCGCCGACCGCAAGAAGCTGTGGGACCAGGGCGGCCTCAACATCTACACCACCCTGGACCCGGACAAGCAGGCCGCCGCCCAGAAGGCGGTCTCGGACCTGGTGTTCGTCACCGACCCGGTGTCGGCGGCGATGACGATGGTCGAGCCCGGCACCGGCAACATCCTCGCGATGGCCCAGACCCGCCCGTACGGCCTGGCGAAGGAGAAGAACGAGACCGTCGTCAACTACAACGTGGACGCGGCGATGGGCGGCGGCGTCGGCTTCCAGCCCGGCTCCAACTTCAAGCCCATCGTGGCCGCCGCCGCCCTGGAGGCGGGGCTGCAGCCCACTCAGTCGTACTCCGCGCCGAACCGGATGGACTGGCCGACGATGTCGACCTGCAACGGCACGTGGAAGAACCTGAGCAAGGGCAAGAAGGAGGGGAGCGTCCCGAACGAGAGCGCGAGCGAGGTCGGCCCGTACGAGCTCAAGGAGGCGATGGCCCGCTCGGTCAACACCTACTTCGTGCAGATGGAGCAGGAGATCGGCCTCTGTGCGGTCAAGCAGATGGCCAACAGGCTGGGCGTGACGGGCAAGGCCAACGGCGATCAGCTCCAGGAGGTGCCCGCGCTCGGCCTCGGCACGCAGGAGGTCAGCCCGCTGGTGATGGCGAACGTGTACGCGAGCTTCGCCGCCCGGGGGAAGTACTGCGCGCCGGTGGCGATCACCCGGATCACCACGGTCGACGGCAAGGACGTGCCGGTGGCCCCCGCCAAGTGCGACCAGGTGATGTCCGAGAGCACGGCCGACGTCATCAACACCGTGCTCCTCGGTGTGACCGAGAAGGGCACCGGCAAGGACCTCGGCCTCGACGACGGCCGCCAGATCGCCGGCAAGACCGGCACCGCCGACGAGAAGAAGTCGGCCTGGTTCAGCGGCTACACGGGCAACCTCGCCGGCTCGGTGTGGCTGGGCGCCCCGGGCGACAAGGTGCCGATGAGGAACATCCGGATCGGCGGCCACTACCAGCAGGAGGTGTTCGGCGCGACCGGCCCGGGGCCGATCTGGCGGCAGGCGATGAGCGACGCGGTGAAGACCATGCCGGAGGACGACTTCAGGACCGTCTACATCCCGGACCCGCCCAAGCGCGACCCCGCGGGCCCGAGCGGCAGCCCGAGTGGCGGCCCGAGCGGCACATCGTCCGGCTCCGGAGCCCCCCAGAGCCCCGGACGCCCGCACGGCACGCCGACGCCCGACCAGTCCGACGACGGGTGAACTCCCTGATCCGCGGCCCCGGATGAGTACCCGTACTCATGCCGGGCCGCAGCGTCGAGACGCACGATGACGCCGGCGTCCTAGGGCGCCTCCACCGGTTCGCCGGTGTCCGGGTCGAGGGTGAACACCCGATGGTACGCGTCCGTCACGATGGTGATCCGGTCCCGGTCCGTCCAACTCGCCTGCACCAGCCGCCCGTCGTCCGGTGCGCCGCCGACGTCGGCCAGCGTCCAGCGGCGCGCGGACCAGCCGGTGCCGGACTCCAGCAGCACCTGCCAGTGGTCGCCCGGCTCCGGCCCGGTCCCGTACGAGCGGTGGACCACGACGAGGGCGCGCTCGGGCCGGGCCGGGGCGGTCTCGCGGCTGCGCGTCTCCGCCGCCGACACCTCGTGCACGGCGAGCGCGCCGAGCAGGAACACCGCCCCGGCGGTGACCGTGACCGCCCGGGTGGCGGTCCGCACGGCGCTGCGCCGGTCGGCCAGCCACGCGGCGGCGATCATCGCGGCCAGCGCCGCGCCGAGCAGCGCCTCGGGCCGGTTGAGCAGGTCGGCGACCTGCATCCGGCCGCCGGACCGGCTCTCCCACTGGCCGACCGTGTACAGCAGGACGGCCGCCAGGCCGGCGCCCGCGAGCACCCGTACCATCGCGCGCCGCACTCGGTGCGTGACGTGTCCGCGCATCCCCCGTCGTCCCCCCCGTCATCGGTGTCAGAGCTCCTGGGTGTCGGAGCCCGTCGGTGTCAGAGTTCGGCGAGGAGCTTCCGGCCCTCCGGCCAGTCTCCCAGACCGGCGGAGGAGTTGAGGTGTCCGTGCGCCCCGACCTCGACGTACCGGGCGCCCCGCGCCCCGGCGGACTGCCGCGCCCGCTCGGCCTCCTCCCACCGGGTCTGCCAGTGCTCGGACCCCGAGTTCTCGTAGCCCGCCAGGACGAGGTGGGTGGTGCGGTCCGACATGTGACTCCTTGGAAGGCCGGTCGTGGCGGTCAGGAGTCTAGGACGCCCGCGGCCCGGCGCGCACGGCTCCTCCAAGGCGCGCGAGAGCGCTCACGCGCTGCTGTTCGCCCGGTGTGCCCTGTTGCGAACGGCCCGACGGGTGCGGGAGGTTGTAGCGGGCCCGCGGCCGGACGCCCTCGGTGGCTAACGGCCGCGGCCCGTACCGTGTCTGACGCTCGATCATGTGGAGGGATGTCGGCGATGACATCGAAGATCCTGCTCGTCACCGGGGACGCCGCCGAGTCGCTGGAGGTGTTCTACCCGTACCAGCGGCTGCGCGAGGAGGGCTACCAGGTCGACATCGCGGCGCCGACGAAGAAGCGCCTCCAGTTCGTCGTGCACGACTTCGTCGACGGCTTCGACACCTACACCGAGAAGCCCGGCTACACCTGGCCCGCGGACGTCGCCTTCGCCGACGTCGACCCGGCGGACTACGTGGCCCTCGTGATCCCCGGCGGCCGCGCTCCCGAGTACCTGCGCAACGACCCGGACGTGCAGCGGATCGTCCGGCACTTCTTCGAGGGCGACAAGCCGGTCGCGCAGATCTGCCACGGCCCGCTGATCAGCTCCGCCACCGGCGCCCTCGCCGGCCGCCGCAGCTCCGCCTACCCCGCCCTGGCCCCCGACCTGAAGGCCGCCGGTGCCGACTTCGTCGACGGCGAGGCCGTCGTCGACGGCGTGGTCGTCTCCGCCCGCGCCTGGCCCGACCACCCGGCCTGGCTGCGGGCGTTCATCGAGGTGCTGCGGACCAAGGCCCCGGTGTCCTGACCCTCCATCAACTCCGCTGGCCCGCCCTTCCCGTTGCGCGCCCGACCCGTCTCGGGGGCGCGTCAGGGTCGGCCCCCTCCCAGAGGCGGAGGGGGCCTGCGCCCGGAGGCTGACGACCGCTTCGCATCCGGACTGCCAAGGTGGCAGCGACCGGGACAGCGGCGGGCGTCGAGTCCTGCCGGCCCGGCACAAGGGACCAGGGAGGACGGCATGACCACCGACCCAACCACCCCCACCCGGCGTCGCCCGCTCCTGCGCGCCGCCGTCGCAGCCGTCGTCGGCGCGGGGCTGATCGCCGCACTCGCCCCGGCCGCGAGCGCACAACCCGCGGACCGCTCGACGGCCGTGGTGGCGAGCACCGCCGACCACGCCGCCCTCGACGCGGCCCTCGCCGGCCTGACCGCCAAGCGCTACACCACCTCCGCCCTCGGCGCCGTCCGCGAACACGGCCGCCTCGCCTGGCGGAACGCGACCGGCGTCGCCGACCTCGACAGCAACGCCCCCGCCGACCCCGGCGGCCGCTTCCGGATCGGCAGCGTGACCAAGACCTTCGTCGCCACCGTGCTGCTCCAGCTCGTCGGCGAGGGGCGGCTGAGCCTGGACGACACCGTCGAGAGCCTGCTGCCCGGCGAGGTGCCGAACGGCGCGAACATCACCGTCCGCCAGCTGATGAACCACACCAGCGGCCTGCCCAACTACACCCGGGACCGGGCCTTCGACGTCCACGACCAGGGCTGGCTCGCCACCGGCCGCTACCGCTCCTACAGCCTCCAGGACCTCCTGGACATCGCCTGGAAGTACCCGCCCGCCTTCCCTCCCGGTACGGACTGGCAGTACTCCAACACCAACTACCTCGTGGTCGGGATGATCATCGAGGACCTCACCGGCAACAGCTGGAACGACGAGGTGGAACGCCGCGTCATCCGCCCGCTCGGCCTGACCGGCACCTCGATGCCCGACGACTCCCCGTTCATCCACGGGCCGCACGCCCACGGCTACTTCAAGATGCCCGACGGCCCGGTGGACGTCACCGATCTCGACCCGTCGATGGCCGGCTCGGCCGGCGCCGGCATCTCGACCACGGCGGACCTGACGAAATTCATCGGCGCCCTGCTCGACGGCCGGCTGCTGCCCCCGGCCGAACTCGCCGCGATGCAACAGACCACCACCCACGGCGGGGGACGCAGCTACGGCCTCGCCCTCCTGCGGATGGACACCCCGTGCGGCACCTTCTGGGGCCACGACGGCGGCATCCCCGGCTACAACACGTTGATGCTCGGATCCGCCGACGGGAAGCGCCAGTTCGCAAGTTCCGTGACCCCCTACGACCTGACCGACGGCCCCGGCGCCACCGCCGCCCTGAACACCCTGATCGCCACCGGCACCTGCGGCGGCTAGGGTCCCTCCTCGCAAGCGCCTACGAGGAGGACAGAGACATGGCAGAGCCGCTGATCGCCGCCGTCGGGGGCAAGGTGCCCGCCGTCGACCCGAGTGCGTTCGTCGCGCCCAACGCCGTCGTGGTGGGGGACGTGACGCTCGGCGCCGGGGCGAGCATCTGGTACGGCGCGGTGCTGCGCGGTGACGCCGAGGCCATCACGGTCGGCGCGACCAGCAACATCCAGGACAACTGCACCCTGCACGCCGACCCGGGCTTCCCGCTGGTGGTCGGCGAGCGGATCTCGGTCGGGCACAACGCGGTGCTGCACGGCTGCACCGTCGAGGACGACGTCCTGGTCGGGATGAACGCGACCGTCCTCAACGGCGCCCGGATCGGCGCCGGCTCGCTGGTCGCGGCCGGCGCGGTGGTGCCGCAGGGCATGCAGGTGCCGCCGGGCTCGCTGGTCGCGGGCGTGCCCGCGAAGGTCCGGCGCGAGCTGACCGAGGACGAACGGGCCGGGATCCTGCTCAATGGCGCCGGCTACCAGCTCCTGGCCGACGCCCACCGGGACATCGAGCCCCTGGTCTAGACCGCCACGGCCTTTCCGGCCGGCGCCGGCACCGCGGGCGCCGGTCGGCCGCCCACGCGAGCAGAGCGATCACGGCGCGCGACCCCGGCCGGCACCGGCGCCGACCGGGGTCGGCGAGGTCCAGCCGAGCCCGGCGTCCAGGGCGAGCCGGCCGAAGTACGCGCCCTGCGCGTCGGCCAGGAGGGAGGAGCCCCACGGCGGCGAACTCGGTGGTGCCGGCGGCGAACGCGGTGACGGCCAGGGCGGCCAGCGCGAGAGGCGGGGGGACTCCGGGGCGAGGCGGGGCGGAAAGGGGCGCATTCGTTCGCGCGGCATCCTCATCCGCCCAGGTGACGGGCCGGTGAGGCGACCACGAAGGGCCGGTGACGCCGGGTGACGGCGAGGGCGTGTCGCAGGGGCTCGCCAGCGGGGCGTCCGCGCGGGAGACTGGGGGCATGTGCCGCAACATCAAGACGCTGCGACCGCCCATGACGCCCGACGCCGACGAGGACGACTTCCGCGCCGCCGCGCTGCAGTACGTCCGGAAGGTGTCGGGGTTCCGCGCCCCGGCCGCGCACAACCGCGAGGCCTTCGACCGGGCCGTCGAGGCGGTCGCCGAGGCGACTGCCCTGCTGCTCGCCGAGCTGGAGGTCCGCGGTGCGTCCGCCCGGGTCGTCGAGGCCTCCGCGTAGACCGTCGCGCACGGGGCCGGGACGCGGCGCCGGGACGCGGCAGGGACCAGGAGGTCGGTGATGAACCCGTCCAATCGTTACGCACTCACCTTCCCCGGCACCCCCGGTACTCAGGCCCCGCAGGACGTGGTCGTGGTCTCGCGCACCAGCGCGACGGGCCCGGGCGGCCACCCGGTGTACGAGGACGCGAGCGGTATCGTCCGGGCCGAGATCAGCGACGCCGGCGAGGTCCGCATGCTCGCGAGCGGCGGCCACCAGTCCCCCCACCTGCCGGTCCATGCCCAGCCGCTGCCGTAGGGCGTGTCATCCGGCTCCGGGCGGCCGACTGGCGCGCGCCCGGATCGGGTAGCGGATGTTCATGGTGATCTTCCGCAAACCCGGACGTTCGGACCGCCCCGGTCCCGACCGCTCCGGTGTCCCCGAGCTCCTGGCCGACGAGCTCGCCGGCCTGGTGGAGGAGGCCGAGCGCCCCGTCGGCGAGTGGCGGGTCGCCGAGTACCGCGCCGAGGGCAGCCGCGGCCGGGCCTTGGTGCGCAGCGTCGCCCGGCGCCTGGGCACCGGCGGCCGGGCGCTCACCGAGCAGCTCGTGCGGGCCGCCCCGCGCATCCCGGTCCGCAGCCTGGCCACGCTGCGCGCCCAGCACCCCGGCGCCGCCGGCCCCGAGCAGCTCGCCGACCTGCTGGTCACCGGCGCCACCCGGGCGTCGGGCGCGCTCGGCGCGGGCGTCGGCGCGGCGGCGATGCTGCCGGTGCCACCCGCGATGTCGGTGGAGATCGCCGCCGAGACGCTCGCCGTGGCGGCCGTGGAGATCAAGCTGATCGCCGAACTGCACGAGGTCTACGGCGTCCCGGCCACCGGGAGCGCCACCCAGCGGGCCACCGCCTACCTCTCCGCGTGGGCCGACCGCCGGGGCGTCGACGCCACCCTGCCCGCTCGCCCGGCCGGCTTCGCCGCGCCGGCGCTCGGCGCCGAGGTGCGCCGGCGGGTCCGCCGCCGCCTGCTTCGCAGCTCGCTGCGCCGCCTGCCCTCGGTGACCCCGCTGCTGGTCGGCGCGGGCATCGGCGCCACCGTCAACCGCCGCGACACCCGCCGGCTCGCCGGCGAGGTCCGGGCGGACCTGCGCCGACGTCGCCCGGCGGACCCTTCGTACTGGGACGCCGCGTCCTAGCCGGCCACGGGTGGCGCCGCGGCGCCGTGGCCGGTCTTGACACCGTTGACCATCGCCTGGTGGATCGCCCGCGCGGTGGTCTCGTCCGCCGCGGGGACGGGGCTGCCGGCGACCGTGTACCAGTCCAGTGCGCCGGTGTACTGGACGGTCAGCCGGGCCTCGCCGTCCACCCATGTGGTGTGCACGGTGAGGTCGCCGGAGATCGGCCCGACCTCGGCGGTGGTGACCCCGCCCGGCCCACTGATGATCGACTGCGTGGTCCAGGTCGCCCACGACGCGCGCGGGTCCGCGGGCGGCTGGACCTGCCGGCCGCCCTGAGTGTGCTCGGTCATGCGCCTATCCTCCCCCGCCGGTCGGCCGCCCGTTCGGGAGCGACACCAGCGGTAGCCGGAGGCCGCCCGGCGTGCCCGGGCGGCCTCGTCCGTCAGCCGGTCAGCTGCTCGCGCCGTTCTCGTCCAGCATGGGGTCGCCCTCCGCCCGGGACTCGTCCTGCGCGTGAAGGTTCTGCATCGAGGTGATGCCCTCCTCGGGGTCCGCAGCGCGGACGTCCTCGTCGGTCTCGGTGCTCGGCTGGGACCGGGCGCTCATGTCGGTCATCGCGGGCTCCGTCTCCTCGGCCGGTCCGGGCGCCCGCGCCGGGGCGCGGCAGGCCGGGTCTGTCGTTCGCCCTTCCAGCCTGCCCCCGCCCCGGCCCAGGGGCCAGCCGGCCCGGGTGGTGGAGGTTCTCCGTCACCAGGTGACGGGCAGCGATTTCAGTCCGTAGATCACTTTCTCCGACCGGAACCGCAGCTCGCTCTCCGGCACCGCGAGCCGCAGGCCGGGCAGCCGGCGGAACAGGGTGGCGAGCGCGATCTGCAGCTCGGCCCTGGCCAGCGGCTGGCCCAGGCACTGGTGCACGCCGAAGCCGAAGGCCAGATGGCGCCGGGCGTCCCGGTCGAGGTCGATCTCGTCGGGCGAGGTGCGGCCCTCGCCGCCGAACATCCGCTCGTCCCGGTTGGCGGTGGACAGCATCGCGAAGACGCCCTCCCCGGCCCGGATCAGCGTGCCGTCCAGCTCGACGTCCTCGACCGCCACCCGCGGCAGGCCGGTGTGGACGATCGTGGTGTGGCGCAGCAGCTCCTCGACCGCGCCGGGCACCGCGGCCGGGTCGGCGAGCTTCGCGATCTGCTCGGGCTGCTGGAGCAGCAGCACGGTGGAGAGCCCGATCATGTTGGCGGTGGTCTCGTGGCCGGCGATCAGGAGCAGCACGCCGGTGGAGGCGATCTCGCGCAGGGTGAGGTCGTCGCGGGCGGCGAGCCGGCTGAGGATGTCCTCGGCCGGGTGCTCCTTCTTGTGGGCGGCGAGCCCGCCGAGGTAGTCGAGGAGCTCGTCGTTGGCCCGGGCGATCTCGCCGTTCGGGGCGAAGGTGTCGAGCAGCGTCGCGCTGAGGGCCTGGAACATCTCCCGGTCCTCGTACGGGACTCCGAGCAGCAGGCAGATCACCAGCGAGGGGACGGGCAGCGCGAAGGCGCTGACCAGGTCGGCCTCGGTGGCGCCGTCGGTCATCCGGTCGATGGCGTCGTCGACGATCTGCTGGATGCCGGGGCGCATCGCGTCGACCCGCTTGACCAGGAAGTCCCCGGTGACCATGCGGCGCAGCCGGGCGTGTTCGGGGTCGTCGAGCCGGATGAACGCCGGGTTCTCGCTGATGAGTTCGCGTCGTTCGGGGGTGAACAGCGGGAAGGCGGGGTGACGGGCATCGGCGCTGAACCGGCGGTCGGACAGGACGGTGCGCACCTCGGGGTAACCGGTCACCAGCCAGATGGGGGTGCCGTCGGGCAGCGCGGCACGGGTGACGGAGCCGGTGTGGGCGGCTTCGGTGTAGGCGGGTGGCGGGCTGAACGGGCAGCGCATGTCGTGCGGGGCGGGCACCACCGGGGTGGTGGGCACGGGTGTGGTCGTCAAGGTGGTACTCCTCGGCGTCGCGGTGGGGATCTCCTGGGTGGGGTCGGGTGAGACGCAGGCGCTGGGCTAGCTGCCGGTCGCGGGCTGGTCGTCGGCCGGGGCGACGCCCTCGGTGACGGTGATCGCGCCGCACGGGCAGAGTTCGGCGGCGAGTCTGAGGTCGGGGTACTCGCTCGGTCGGAAGGTCGTTTTGCGGAGTCTCACCAGGCTGTCGTGGTCGTCCTGGTCGAAGAGCTCCGGGGCGTTCGAGACGCACAGGCCGGAGCTGCAACAGCGGTCCCGGTCGACGCTCACCTTCATGGGCGCTACCTCCTCCTGCAGTTCTTGCTCTGTCCTCGGCTTGCTTTGTCCTTGCTTGTTGACATTGCCAACCTAACCGCCGATTCGGCGCATACGGCGGGTGCCGTGGCGGGTTTGCGCAGATTGGCCGATTCGGCTCAGGAGGCAACCCCCTTGAGCAGTGGGAGGTTTGAATTGACGTCAGGTAGTCAAGGGTGGTTCGGCGCGGCCCGCCTCGCAGCCCTTCGGTCGAGATATCCCGGCCGGCGGCGACGGTGTCGGCCTCGCCTTATGGACACCTCCAGAATCCCTGCCACCCCCCGATCCCGCCTGCGCGACGGCGTGCGCCGCGCCTCCCCGCACGGTCCCGGGCGGTACGGCTTCGAGTGCCTCCGCAGTCCCCGCCCGCCACCGGATCCGGCCTGCACGTCCGGAACCCCCGTCCCGCCCGCACTGCCGTAGAGCGCCGCAGTGGCGTATGCGGACCGCCTTCTTGGCCGTCCTGGAGATACGACCAGGTCGCCACCCGGGCGATGTCCGGCGCCCACGACACCGCCCCGTGAGCGGCCCGCCGGACATTCGTTCGGACTTTCTGTTATCGGCGGCGCGCCGGGAGGTCTCCCAGGTGTCGGCACCCGACCGCCGACCCGGACAGAAAGCGTGGCCAGGTGAACAGCGAAGACAGGACGACCATCCTCCCGGCGACCGGAGCGGCGGACCGCGCGGGCGGCCGGGCCGGCGGGCGCGCCGCCCGCCGGGCGGCCGACCGGCACTCCGAACGCGGCGGTGGAGGCGGGAGGCGGGGCCGAAGGCGCGGTGCGTTCGGCCCGGTGTCGGCAGTCGTCGCCACTGCGGCCGGGGTGGGCATGCTCGCGGCGCTGGCCGGCGCCGGGTACGCGGCGTACGCCGGCAAGCAGACCGACCGCGACCCGGGGCAGGCGGTGGCCCTGGACGCGCTGATGGCCGCCGAGGCCGGCACCCACGAGGGCATCCAGGTCCCCGGCGCGGGCGGCGACCCGTCCGTCGCGCACGTCGCGCCGCAGTCGCCCGTCGACCTGGCCGCGACCGACCCGGCTACTTCGTCGCCCACCGCCACCGCCACTGCCTCCGCCACCGCCACTGCCTCCGCCTCCGCGACGCCCACCCCGACCGCCACCGCCACCGCGACCGCCAAGCCGACCCCGACCGCCAAACCCACCGCCGCCCAGCGCACCACCGCCTACGCGAGCGCCCCGACCGCCGCCGCCGCGCCCACCCCGGTCGGCGGCGGCGCGGCCCCCTCGTACGCGCAGCAGGTCGTCGACCTCGTCAACGCCGAACGGGCGAAGGCCGGCTGCGACCCGGTCACCGCCGACTCCCGCCTGGCCACCGCCGCCCAGTCGCACAGCGACGACATGGCCGACCGCAACTACTTCGACCACGCCAGCCCCGAGGGCTACCACGCCGACCACCGGATCGAGGCGACCGGCTACCGCTGGAGCACCTGGGGCGAGAACATAGCCCGCGGCCAGAAGGACCCGGCCGCGGTCATGGACGCCTGGATGAACAGCCCCGGCCACCGCGCCAACATCCTCAACTGCGCCTTCAAACAGCTCGGTGTGGGCGTCCGGACCGGCTCCGGCGGCCCGTGGTGGACCCAGGTGTTCGCCGCCCCGGCGTGACCACGGCGCGGGCCCGTCACCAGCCCGTTTTCCGATTCCGCGCAAATTGTTGTTATCTGATCACTCCCCAGAGGTCTCCGATGAGGCATCGGCGGGCGGAAGACGGCAAGACGGAGTGCGGACGATGAACGCTGACGTGCAGAACGCTGACGTGTACAACACCGGTGTGCCCGGCGCGCGGTACGGCACCGGGACGACCCTGGTGCGTGCCGCCCAGGCGGGCGACCGGCAGGCCCAGGAGGCGCTGGTCGCCGCCTGGCTGCCGCTCGTCTACAACGTGGCCGGGCGGGCGCTGGGCGGGCACGCCGATGTCGACGACGTCGCCCAGGAGACGATGATCCGCGCCCTGGACGGCCTCGAAGGGCTGCGCGACCCGGCGTCGTTCCGCTCGTGGCTGGTCGCGATCACGATGAACCAGGTCCGCCGGCGCCACACCGCCGGCCAGCAGCAGCCGACCATCGGCGGCCTCGACGAGACCTGGGAACTCGCCGACCCCCGCGCCGACTTCACCGACCTGACCATCCTCCGGCTCGGCCTCTCCGGCCAGCGCCGCGAGGTCGCCGAGGCCACCCGTTGGCTCGACCCGGACGACCGCCAACTGCTCGCCCTCTGGTGGATGGAGGCCAGCGGCGAGCTGTCGCGCGCCGAGCTCGCCGAGGCGCTCGACCTCAGCCCGCAGCACACCGCCGTCCGGGTGCAGCGGATGAAGAAGCAGCTGGAGGCCGGGCGCGTGGTCGTCCGGGCGCTCGGCGCGTACCCGCGCTGCCCGGGGCTCGCCGAGGTCACCGTCGGCTTCGACGGGACGCCGAACTCGGTGTGGCGCAAGCGAATAGCCCGGCACATCCGCGGCTGCGTCACCTGCGACCGGCTGGGCCGCGACCTCTTCCCGGCCGAGGGGCTGCTCGCCGGGCTGGCGCTGGTGCCGATCCCCATGGGCTCGCCGGTGCTGCTCCACTTCAAGGCCGCCGCGGCCGCCATCGCTTCGGGGGCGGCGGGCGCCACCGGGGGAGCCACGGGCGCAGGCGCGGCGGGCGCCGGCGGCGCTGGTACCGCGGGCGCCACCGGGGCGGGCTCGCACGGCGGTTGGGCCGGGTTCGCCACGAAGAAGGCCGTCCTCGTGAGCGGCGCGGCGGCCGCCGCGGTGGTCACCACCCTGGCCCTGGTCTGGCCGGCCCCCGCCGAGAAGCCGTCGGAGGCCGCGTCCGAGCCGACGCCCCCGGCCGCGGCGCCCGGCATCCCGAGCGGGACGCCGCTGTCCCTCCCGGCGCCGCCCCCGGCACCGGTGACCGCCGAGCCGACGCCGACCCCGAACCCGACCGACACCCCCACCCCCACCCCCACGGCGACGCCGACCCCGTCGCCCACCGCGTCCAAGCCGACCGCCCCGCCCAGCCTGGAGCGCCAGCTCGTCGACCTCGTGAACGCCGAACGGGCCAAGGTCGGTTGCGGCCCGCTGCGGATCGACCCGCGGCTGCACGGCGCCGCCCAGAAGCACGCCGACGACATGGTCGCCCGCAACTTCTTCGACCACGTCAACCCCGACGGCGTCCACCCCGACGCCCGGATCACCGCGGCCGGCTACCGCTGGTCGCAGTGGGGTGAGAACCTCGACCGCGGCGTGACCAGCCCCGCCACCGTCGTCTCGCGCTGGATGGACGGCGGCATCCACCAGTCCAACCTGCTGGACTGCGGCTTCAAGGACGTCGGCGTCGGCGTCGCCACCGGCCCGGCCGGCACCTATTGGACCCAGGACGTCGGCGCCCCGCTCTCCTGAGCCGTCCACCCGGGGCGGCCGCCCCGGCTACGCGGGTGTGACCGGAACCAGCCCGTCGGCCTGGCCGGTCACGTACCCGGTGGCGTGCCCGACCACCCCGCCCGCGTCGCCGACCCGCCCCGGCGACAGGTCGCCCGTCGACCCGAGCGGTCCGGGTAGCCCCTCCTGCCCGCCCACGGCGCTGGCGTGCGCGCTCGGCGCGGTGAGGGAGGCCACGACGCCCACGGCGAGCGAGGCCATGGCAAGCATGCTGCGCTTCTTCATGCCCGGGCTAACGAGGCCGCGCCGCCCCGGTCACGGGCGTTCCGGTGGCGAGGGGCTTAGGAGCGGGGCGGGATGGGGAGGGGTTTCGGGACGAATCCGGCAAATCGATCTTGCCTCCTCCCGGCCCGGCCGGGTTCGCCGACCACCGACGATCCCCCCGCGACACGAAGGGCACCCGATGCACGCAGCCGAACTCACGTCCGCCGTCCTCGCCGAGCTGCGCCGTCCCCGGCGATACCCGGCCGTCTCCGTCCTGCTGCCCACCCACCGCAGCGAGCCCGACAACACCCAGGACCCGGTGCGCCTGCGCAACCTCGTCGCCGAGGCGAAGGCCCGGCTGCAGGCCGACGAGGCGGTCAGCCGGGCGGACCGGCTGGACGTCATCGGGCAGCTGGACCGCGCGCTCACCGAGGTCGACCTCGTGCACGCCGAGGACGGCCTGGCGATCTTCGCGGCGCCCGGCGAACACCAGGTGTGGTCGCTCCCGCGCTCGGTGCCGGCCCGGGTCGTCGTCTCGGACACGTTCCTGACCCGCAACCTGGTCTCCGCGTACCTCGCGGGCGCGCCCTACTGGGTGCTCACCGTCTCCGCCGACCGGGTCGCCCTGTTCAGCGGCTCCGGGCCGAAACTGGTGCCGCACGCCGACGGCGGCTTCCCCGTCGACCAGGTCGGGCCGGACTGGGACGTCGAGCGCCAGGAGCGGATCGGGAACGTGCCGAGCACCTTCACCGACGAGGAGACCCGCCGGTTCCTGCGCTCGGCCGACACCGCCCTGGCCGCCGTCCTGGAGACCGACGCCCGCCCGCTGTACGTGCTCGGCGAGGCGGCGGCGATCGCCCTGCTCGACGACGTCGGCACGGCGGCCAAGCGCGCCTCCGCCCAGGTCGCGCGCGGCGGCCTCGGCCACGCCTCCGCCGCGGCGGTGGCCGAGGCCGTCCGGGCGACCGTGGCCGACCAGGGCCGCAAGGCCGTCGCCGAGGTCCAGGAGCGCCTCAGCCAGGCCCAGGGCGTGAAGGGCCTGGCCGCCGGCATGGACGAGGTCTGGCAGAACGTCGCCGAGGGCCGGGCCGCCGTGGTGGCGGTGGAGGAGGACTACTGGCAGCCCGTCCGGGTGACGGACAACCACCTCGTGCCCACCGAGGACGGCGGAGCGGACGTGCGCGAGGACATGGTCGACGAGATCGTCGAGCGCGCCCTCGACACCGGCGCCCGCGTGCAGTTCGTCCCGTCCGGGGAACTCGCCTCGCGCGACCACATCGCCGCCGTCCTGCGGTACTGACGCGTTCCGGCGCCCGGTGCCCGATGGCGCCGCCCGGGCCGGGTGGCCGCTACGCTCCGCGATCCAGGCCGAAGCGGGCGGCCACCCGGTCGGCCAGGTCGGTCGCCGGAGCGGCGCCGTCGACCGCCAGGACGTCGAGCCGGTGGTCGGCGGCCTGGGCGCGGACTTCCGCGTCCCAGAGGGCATCCCGCGCGAGCCGCTTGGCGAGCACCGTCGAGGGATCGCCGCTGCCCCACGTGGCTCGCGCGCGCCGCGGATCCGCGTAGCGCGCGCGGAGCACGTCCTGCCCGGAACCGCGCGGTGGGCAGGAGGAAGACCGCCTGGCCGGACCGGCTCAGCAGCGGGGCGAGGTCGCCGGGCAGGATCCCGAAGTAGTCGACCAGGACGATCCGGTCGGTGGGCACGGTGAGGAGGTCGTCGACGACGAAGTCGACCGTCTCCCCGTGCATGCCGGGCATCGCGCGCAGCACCTCGTCCGCCGTGCGGCCGTCCCACATGGCGCCGGGCGGCAGGCCGCGCAGCGCCGAGAGGTACGGGTGGTGCTCCGGAGTGCAGCGCGTCAGCCACCGGTGCTCCGCGAGGTCGCCGTCGTACACCGCGATGCCGTGGCGGGCGGCGAGCAGTCGGGCCAGGGTGCTCTTGCCGCTGCCCGTGCCGCCGGCGATCCAGCGGACGTGGGCCAGGGAAGGGGCCGTCGTGGGGAGGGATTCTCTGCTGGTCCCGGTGCCCGGGAGAGGAGAGGTCATGGGTGTCAGGGTCCTCCTCTCGGCCCGGAGATTTCAGTCTTGTTCTTCCCCGGCCGATGGCCGAACCTGGAAGAGAGGGGGCGGACAGCTCACTGCGCCAGCGCCGCCGCGTCGCCCATGACGACCACCGGGTGCAGCGCCGGGTCGAGCGTGCGGAGCAGTTCGCGCAGGTCGTCGACGCGCAGGCTGACGCAGCCGTGGGTCGGGCCGCCGTGGTCGACGTGGAGCCAGATGCCGCCGCCGTAGCCGCTGCCGCGCGGATGGCGCGGGTCGAGCGGCGACGAGCCGGGGACGCGGTTGTAGTCGATCGCGACGACGTAGTCGAAGGAACCCGCGAGCGGTTCGCCCTCGAAGCCCGTGCCCGAGACGGTGAAGCCGTCGGAGTGGTCGTACGGCAGGCGCGAGCCCGGGTCGGGCAGCATGCCGCCGGCGGCCGTGAGGGTGAACACGCCTATGGGGGAGCGCAGATCGCCCAGGCGGTGGTCGGCGCTCCAGCCGCGGTTGCCGTTGTGGGTCGGCCAGGTCGGCCCGGCGAGCCAGCCGGAGCCGTCGTCGCGGTAGAGCGTGGCGCGGCCGGTCGAGACATCGGGCCCGTCGCCGCTGACGACCAGTGCCTGTCGGGTCCCGGCTGGTATTGCGGAAAGGAACTTCGGTCCCACGCCGGGGAGTTGGCGCGGAAGCTCGGGCGGCGCCGGTCGGCCCGCGGCGACCTGAGCCGTGGCCGGAGTGGCGGCTGGAGGGGGAGCCGACGGGGTGGCCTGCGGGGCGGTCGGCGCTACGGCCACGGCCACGGACACGGTGGACGAGGCGGCGGGGCCGGGCGCGCAGCTCACCAGGAGCAGCGCGCCCAGCCCGACGAGGGCACGACGGGGTAGGGACATGGCGGTTCGGCTTTCGGTCGAGATACAGGGGATTCGAAGGGAGCGCGGAGAGCGGGGCGGGGGCTCAGCCGCTAGCCCTTCGCCCCGGAGCTGTTCGGCGCCGCGGGGCGGATCGACTCCAGCACCTGCTGCGTCTGCTGGACGACGACCGCGTTCGGTGCCCGCATGCACGCGGTCAGCTCGACCACCGTCGGGGACAGACCGGTCGCGATGGTCCGGTAGCCGACCAGCTCGGCGGTGCCTCCGGCGGTCGCGCACTCCTTCCCGACGTCGGCGACGCCGGCGGGGGCGGACTCGCTCACGTGCTTGCCGAACTTGCCCGCATCGTCGACGAGTCGGAAGGTCACGACGGCGCCGCCGTCGCGCAGTCGCCCGACCGGGAAGCAGATCGGCTGCTGCGCCCGGCAGCTGGCCAGGGGGATGAGCTCCTGGTTGGCGAGGGTGCCGATGCTCAGCTGCGGGGTGGACCCGATGCTGTCCTGCGTGAACCAGCCCTTCGGCACGTTGACGGCCATGTCCGGGACCAGCGTGAACTTGATCGCCGGCCCCAACGGCCCCACCCCGTCCGGCCCTTCGGGTGCAGGCACGACCGAGGGCGCGGCCGTGCTCGGCGCGGGCATCGGCGCCCCCGTGCCCGCCGCGCCCAGCGCGCCCGTGCCGGACGGCGCCGGGGCGATCGCCGGGGCGGCGGCCAGCGCGGCGGCGAGCAGGCCGCCGGTGAGCCCGGCGCCCAGCCCGGCGGCCCGCCGCCGTCGGCGGGTGCGGTCGGCGCGGGCGAGGATCCGCTCGATGCGGTCCTCGGGCGCGGGGAGGTGCGGGGCAGCCTGCTGGAGGAGGACCCGCAGTTCCTGTTCCTCCTCGGTGTCGGTGCCGTCCGGCCCGTCGGGATCGCGGAAGGGGTCGAGGAAGTCAGTTCCCGTCACGGCGTCCCCCGTCCAGCATCAGTTCCCTGACCGGCAGTTTGCCGCGCAGTGCGGCGAGTGCCCGGTGCGATTGGCTCTTGACGGTGCCCGTCGTGCAGCGCAGTACCTCGGCCGTCTCCTCGACGCTCAGGTCCTCGAAGAAGCGCAGCACCACCACGGCCCGCTGCCGCGGCGGCAGCGCCCGGACGGCGGTCGCCACCACCTGGCTGAGCACGACGTCCTCGAAGGGGTCGGCCCGGTGCACCGGCGGCTCGGGCAGCTCGCCGTGCGGGAGTTCGCCGGTCCAGCGGCGGCGCCACCAGGAGACGTGCGAGTTCACCAGGACCTTCCGCACGTACGCTTCGGGGCGCTCGATCGCGATCCGGTCCCACTTGGGCCAGACCTTGGCGAGCGCGGTCTGCAGCAGGTCCTCGGCCTGGTGCGGGTCGCCGGTCAGCAGCCAGGCCGTGCGCAGCAGCTTCGGGCCGCAGGCGGCGACGAACTCCTCGAAGTCTGGTGCCGCGTCGCTCATCCTGCCGCCCCTGCCATGGTGCTCCCGTCGATCCCGCCTGCCGTGGCGGCCTGGTCGGCCGCGTGCGTGGTGTCGTCCTCACGGCTGGTGGAACGCGGTGGCCCGCGGTTGGGGTTGCCTCGGTTCCGAGGGGATTTTCTCAGCTTCCGCCGGATGCTGCGGAAACGTTGGACGGCCCGCGAGCCGGCCGGGACTGGGCCGGGCGGCGGGCGGGCCGTGGGCACCACGATGCTCCGTCCGCCCCGTGCGGCGCAGGGGCGCGCACGGGGCGGACGGACGCACCGCCCGGGCGCGGCCGGGGGCGTACGGCGGTGGGCGGTCAGAGCGTCCCGGAGCCGTGGTCCGTCGGTCCCGCAGGCCCCGTCGGTCCCGCCGCCCCGTGCGCCGAGACCGGCGGGGGCGCGGCCCCGACCGTCCAGTCCGGGTGGCCGGGCATCGGCGGGGTGCGGTGCCCGTAGAGCCAGTCGGTGAGGAAGCCGGAGAGGTCCTGCCCGGAGACCTCGGAGGCGGTGCGGATGTAGTCCGCCGTGGTCGCGGTGCCGTACCGGTGCTTCTGTAGGAAGGTGCGCTCGATCGCGTCGAAGGCGTCCGCGCCGACGCGCTCGCGCAGCGCGAAGAGCACCAGCGCACCGCCGGTGTAGCGCTGGCTGTCGAACAGGTCGGCCGCGGTGGGCGAGGCGACCGGCCCGGCGTCGTGCCGCCACTGGTCGCCGAGGCCGTACAGGTACCGCATGCGGTCGACGAGGGTGGTGCAGCCCCACGCGTCCGGCCAGCCGCGCTCGTAGCGGTACAGCAGGCCGTAGTAGTCGGCGTGGCCCTCGTTGAGCCAGAGGTCCGCCCAGGTGGCGGGGGAGACGCTGTCGCCGAACCAGGAGTGCACCAGCTCGTGCATCATGTGCGAGCCGATCGTCGGCTCGGGCTGGCGCAGGAAGTTCGGCTTGTACAGCGTCAGGGTCTGGGTCTCCAGGCCGGTGAAGCCGAACGCGTTCGGGTCGTCGGTGTCGGCGGGCAGGATCCCGTACGCCTCGAAGGGGAACGGCCCCAGGTGCCGCTCGGCCCAGGCGAGTTGGTCGGCGGTGAGCGAGAGGGCCGGTTCGAGGTCGGCGGCGCGCGCGGTGGGCACGACGTCGCGCAGCGGCAGGCCGTGCGGGCCGGTGCGCTCGCGCACGGTGTAGTCGCCGACCGAGACCTGCACGAGCTCGGTGGCCATCGGCTCGCGGGAGACGTAGCGCCGGGTGGTGCGGCCGTCGCCGAGCGGCGTGGTCCCGGTGAGTTCGCCGCTCGCGACGCCGAGCAGGCCGTCCGGGGCGGTGACGTCGATGGTGAAGCGGGCCTTGTCGCTCGGGTGGTCGTTGGACGGGAAGACGGTGTGCGCGCTGTCGGGCTGACCGGCGACGGCGAAGCCGTTCGCGGTGGGCACCCAACCGGTGTGGGGGAGCCTGGCGTGCGGGTCCGCCGTGTACGCGACCGTCACCCGCACGGTGGCGCCGCGGCGCAGCGGCTGGTCCGGGGTCACGGTCAGCTTCTCGTCGTGGGTGCGGAACGCGGCGCGACGGCCGTCCACGCGGACGGTGTGCACGTCCAGGCCAAGCGCGTCCAGGTCCAGGCGCGCCAGGTCGCGGGACGGCCGGGCGGTGATCACCGCGGTGGCGTCCACGGTGCGGGTGTCCGGCCGGTAGGCGAAGGAGAGGTCGTAGGCGAGCGCGTCGTAGCCGCTGTTGCCGAGCGAGGGGAAGACGGGGTCGCCCAGCCCGTCCGCCGCGGTGGCCGCAGGCCCGCCGGCGCTCAGCAGCGCCGCGCTGAGCGCGAGCACCAGGGCGAGTCCGAGACGACTCCGGGTCCGAGGCAGGGGGATCACCGCTCTTCGAGGTGACGGCACGAGAGATGTTCCGGGCACGGATCGTAGTGCACGGGCCCGGCCGCCCGGGCGGTATTGCCGCGAGGCGGCCACTTCCCTCGGACGGACCACTGCGGTAGCGGGCCGGTCGCCCTCCGCCATACGGTCGAAGAGCTCCGCCCCCTGACGGACGGGGCCACGGCCGTCGGAGAACCTGGCCAGGTCCGGCGGCCGTACTTTCGTGCCTGAGCGCAGCCCGTAGGCTGGCGGTCCGCCCCTTTCGAGCCGGACCGCCAGGAGCCGCCGTGACCAGCAGCCACCCGGGTTTCGTGGTGATCGGCGAGTGCGTCGCCGACGTCGTCCGGGCGGACGGCGTGCCGGACCGGGTGCACCCCGGCGGCAGCCCGGCGAACGTCGCGTACGGGCTGGCGCGGCTCGGGCGGGCGGTCACGCTGCTCACCGAGCTCGCGGACGACGCCCACGGGCGGCTGATCCGGGCCCACCTGGAGGGCGCCGGGGTGGTGGTGCGGGCGGACGAGGTGGCGCGGACGCCGTCGGCCGTCGTCGGGCTGGACGGTGACGGGCGGGCGCAGTACGCCTTCGACATCGGCTGGACGCTGGGGTCCGCCGGCTGCACCGATCTTCCGGGGCCCGACGCGCCCGGGTACGTGCACGTGGGCTCGATCGCGGCCGTGGCCGAGCCGGGCGCGGCGGCCGTGCTGGGGATCGTCGAGCGGTGGCGCGGGCGGGCCAGCGTCAGCTACGACCCGAACGTGCGGCCCGCGCTGATGGGCGACCGGGCCGGGGCCGTGCGCCGGGTGGAGCGCTGCGTGGCGCTGAGCGAGGTGGTCAAGGCCAGTGACGAGGACCTGGCCTGGCTCTACCCCGGTGAGGACCCGGAGTCCGTGGCCCGGCGCTGGCTCGCCCTGGGACCGGCCGTCGTCGCCGTGACGCTGGGCGCGGCCGGGGCCGTCGCGCTCACTGCGGACGGTGCCCGGGAGGAGGCCGCCGCCCGCCCGGTGCGGGTCGCGGACACCGTCGGCGCCGGTGACTCGTTCATGGCCGCCTTCCTGCACGCCCGCGCGGCCGGAACCCCGCTCGCCGCCTGCCTCACCCACGCGGTCACGGCGGCCGCCGTCACTGTCTCCCGCCCGGGCGCGAACCCGCCCTCGTCCGCCGAACTGGTCGAGGCGCTGGCGTGGTAGCCCCCCAACTTCCTTACTGTGCCGACTCGGTGAGGTCCTTGCCGTACCAGACCTCGGCGTACGGGCCGCTGCTGTAGGCGGGGATCTCGCGGTAGCCGTGGCGGGTGTAGAGGGCGCGGGCCTCGACGAGGTCCAGGCGGGTGTCGAGGGCGATGCGCTCGGCGCCGAGGGCACGGGCGGCGGAGTCGACGGCGGCGAGCAGGCGGGCGCCGCCGCCGGTGCCGCGCAGGGCGGGGCGGACGTAGACGCGGGTGAGCTCGACGGTGGTGGCGTCGAGGCGGCGCAGGCCGGCGCAGGACTGGGCGACGCCGGCGTAGCGGCCGATCAGGAACAGGCCGGTGGGCTCGGCGAGGTCGTCGCTGGGGGTCTCGGCCAGGCCGGCCTCCAGCACCTCGGTGGTGAAGTCCTGGCCGAAGTGCAGGCGGCCGTACCGGTTGGCGACGTCGTAGTAGTACTCGCGCAGCAGCGCCAGCGCGTCGTCACTGGTCACATCGGCGGGGGCGACCGTCCAGAGGCCTGAGGTGTGCGCGGTGGTGCCGGTTGTCATGCCCGCATGATGGCGGGTGGACGACCGGGCGGCAAAGGGTTTTCGGGGCCGTCCGGCCGGCCTGCGCGGGGCAAAGCTTGGGCAAGGTCCCCGGCGGGTCGTTCTGCCGTGCGGGTGATGGAGGGATTGGCGGGGGCGCACTTCGGGGGAGCAGTGCCGCTATGAACGCACCATCAGATCGTCGCATTAATGGGAGTTTGAGGGGGAGTCACCCGGCGCGGAGGGGCCTGCGGCCCGGCCTGCTGGCCACCGTCTGCCTCTCCGCCGTCGTCGCGGGCTGCGCCGGCCCGTCCGGACCCGCCGCTCCGAAGGCCGCACCCGCCACCACCACCGCGAGCGCCGCAGCGCCCGCCCAGGCAGCCGCGGCCGGGGCCGCCGAAGCGCCCACCGTCGACCGCACGAAGGTCCGTCCGCCGGCCGCGCCGCCGATGCTGCCGGGCCTCGCCCGCCAGGAGGAGGAGAGGAGCAGCGAGGCCGTCGCCCGCCAGGAGACCGCCGCCCGCGCGGCGTTCGAGACCGCTCATCGCTGGGGCCTGGCGGAGCCGCCGCTCAAGGCGCCGCCGCGCCCGGCCGCCAGGCCCGCGCTGCGGGCGATGACGGGCGTGAAGGTCAAGGACGGTCGCCCGCCGGTGGTCTTCCGCGTCCCCACCGACGACAAGGTGGTCTTCCTGACCGTCGACGACGGCGCCGAGAAGGACCCCGCGTTCAACCGGATGGCCGCCGAGCTCGGGATCCCGCTCAGCGCCTTCGTCTCCGACTACCTGGCCCGCGACAACTACGGCTACTTCCGCGACCTCCACGCCCAGGGCGTGGAGATCAACAACCACACCATCAACCACCGCAACCTGAAGATCCACGACTACGAGACCCAGCGCTCCGAGATCTGCGGCCAGCAGGACCAGCTGGAGCAGCAGATCGGCGTCCGCCCCCGGCTGTTCCGCCCGCCGTACGGGGAGTACAACGACGACACGCTGCGCGCGGCCGGGTCCTGCGGGGTCCAGGCGGTGCCGATGTGGAACGAGGAGGCCTTCCCCGACCACATGGAGTGGCGCTACGACGACCAGAAGCTCCACCCGGGCGACATCATCCTCACCCACTTCCGGGGCACCGGTGACTGGAAGGCCACGATGCCGGACCTGCTCCGGAAGGTCCTGACCGAGGTCACGGCGCAGGGCTTCGCCCTCGCGCGGCTGGACGACTACCTGTAGGTCCCCGGGCAGGCCTCCGGTCGGGGCCGGGGCTCAGCCGAGCGAGAGGGCGTCGAGGTACACCCAGGCGCCCTGGTGCCGGACGAACCGGCTGTGCTCGGTGAGCACCCCCTCCTCGCGGCCCTCGGTCCAGTACGCGCGGAACGCGACGGTGCCCTCCGCGTGGAACGCGCCGCCCTCGCCGGTGGCGTCCACCTCCAGCCGGGTCCAGCGCAGCGCCGGGTCGAAGTCCACCGAGTCCGGCCGGGTGTCCGGGTGCCAGGTGCGCAGCAGGTACGCCTCGTCCTGCGCGACGAAGGCGCTGAACCGGGATCGCATCAGCGCCTCGGCCGTGGTGGCCGCCGCCACGCCGCGGTGCAGGCGGCCGCAGCAGTCGCCGTAGGCGGCGGGCAGGCCGCACGGGCAGGGGGAGGAGGGCAGCAGCCGGGGCGCGGAGGCGGCGGCTCGGGGAGCGGGGCGACGTCGGGACATGCGGTCCATTGTCCCCCGTCCGCTCCGCGCCCCGGGACCGCCCCGGGGACCGGCCCCCGGGTTCGCCCGCGCCGCGGCTACGCGTTGCGCTTGAACGAGTAGTTGAACTCGCCGGTGCCGAAGTGCCGGTAGAGCCGCAGCCAGAACGGCATCATCATTTCGGTCGCGCGGGCGCCCGTGATGTCCCCGAGGTCGATGATCCACTCCGCCGGCCAGCCGAACTCGCCCAGCAGCGCGATGGTTTCGGCCTTGGCGGCGTCGTCGTTCCCGGAGACGAACAGGTTGTGCTCGCCCGGCAGCCGGGCCGGGTCGACCATCACGGCGACGTTCAGCGTGTTGAGCGCCTTGACCACCCGGGCCTCGGGGAACTCGCGCTGGATCCGCTCGCCGGCACTGTCGGTGTTCACCGGGTCGAGGGTGATCTCGCCTTCGGGGGAGAACACCAGCGGGTTCGACACGTCGATCAGCAGCTTGCCGGCCAGCCGCTCGGCCCCCGCCGCCCGCAGCGCCGCCACCGCGACGGTGCCGCCGGTGGCGTTGAACACCACCTCGCCGAAGGCCGCCGCGTCGGCGAAGGTGCCGCAGTGCCCGTTCGGGCCCGCCTCCGCGGCCCAGGCCAGCGCCTTCTCGTTGTCCTTGGTCCGCGAGCCCAGCGTCACCTCGTGGCCGAGCCCGACGAGTCCGCTCGCGAGCGTCTGGCCGACCGTGCCCGTGCCGATGATTCCGATTCGCACAGCTACCCCGCACTTCCCGTGAAACGCGCCCTCGTGGAGCGTTGCCCGCGACGACGATAGTCGACCCGCCGTCACCTCTGAAGGATCGCTGCAGGGTGTGGCCGAGTGCGGTGAGCCGCCGGTCCGGGTGGCGAACTCGCCCTGGTGCCGGGCGCGTTCGCCACCCGGGCCCCGGCTCAGGCGCGGCCGGCCCCCGGTTCGCCGAACCACGCGTGCAGGGCGCGTTCCAGTCCGTCGGGGTCGGGCTCGCCGGGGGCTGCGGCCCAGGCGATGTAGCCGTCGGGGCGCATCAGCAGGGCGCCGGCCGGGGGCTCCGGGGCGGAGGCTTCGAGGACGTCGACCCGGTCCTTCCAGCCGGCCGTGGGATCGGCGTGGTCGGAGCGGTCGAGGAGCAGGAGGAGCGGGCGGGCGCTGCGCGCCGCCTCGGCCAGCCGGGTGGGGCCGGTGGTGGTGGTCAGCGCGAGCTCCGGGGCGAAGCGGCCGGCGAGCGGATGGGGGCAGTCGGTCGCGTAGCGGATGTCGCTGCCCGCCATGAGCGCGGCGATCCGGGCGAGGTTGTCCTCGTACGACAGCAGCTCGCCGAACAGGGCGCGCAGGGCGGTGACGGCCGGACCCGGGGACATCAGGGCCATCTGGGCCTGCGAGTGCATGAAGACCCGCTCGCCGATCGGGCGCCGCTCGCGCTCGTAGCTGTCCAGCAGGCCGGGCGGGGCCCAGCCGTGGAGTTCGGCGGCCAGCTTCCAGCCGAGGTTGACCGCGTCCTGGAGGCCGAGGTTGAGGCCGGGCCCGCCGGTGGCGGCGTGCACGTGCGCCGCGTCGCCGACCAGCAGGACACGGCCCTGCCGGTAGCGCTCCGCGAGGCGGGTGTTGTGGCCGGCCTGGCGGCGCAGGACGTGCCCGCCCGGCGTGCGGGCCGGGGCGAGCGCCACGTCCGCGCCGGTCACCCGGCGGACGCTCGCGCGCAGTTCTTCGAAGGTCATCGGCTCGGACTCGTCGACCGGATCGGCGCCCCACTCCTGGGTCGCGACGAGATGGTGGCCCGGGCCCATCGGGGAGACGACGAACACGCCGTGCTCGGTGCGGGTGTGGGTGAACGGACGGAACGGCGTCGGACAGCCCGGCAGCAGGTACTCGCCCGCGTCGTCGACCCGGACGTCGTCGGGCAGCAGCACGTGCGCGACGCGCGAGACCGGATCGGGCGAGGTCACCCCGGGGAAGCCGATCCCGGCGAGCTTGCGGACGGTGCTGCGCCCGCCGTCGGCGCCGACCAGGTAGCGGGTGCGCAACCGCTCGACGCCGTCCGGCCCGTGCACCTCGACGGTGACCCCGTCGCCGTCCTGGGTGAATCCGCGCACCTCGCGCTCGCGTCGGATGTTGATGCCGAGCTCGCGGGCCCTGGCGCCGAGGACCTCCTCGATCCGGTGCTGGGGCACGGGGAAGGCGTGCAGCGGGTTCTCGTCGAGCCGGTGCAGGGGCAGCGGGAAGGCGCCGAAGACGAAGGCGGGCACGGGGGCCGGCGCGCCCGGTGCGCCGCCGAGGCGCTCGTACAGGCCGCGGTGGTCGAGCAGGCGGATCACCTGGCCGACCAGCCCGTTGGCCTTCGGTTCACGGGCCGGCTCGGGCAGGCGGTCCAGCACCACCGGCCGGATCCCGGCCAGAGCCAGTTCGCAGGCCAGCATCAGGCCGTTCGGGCCGGCGCCGGCGATCACGATGTCGGTCGTCAATGCAATTCCCCCTGGGTGAAGGTCGGTTCACGTGGATGACGACGGGTCGGGCAGCCCGGCGGCCAGCAGGCGCAGCGACTCCAGCAGCAACGGCCGCAGCGGGACCGTCGGTTCGGCCTGGATCCACTGGTCGGTGGCGGCGTTGAGCGCGGACAGCAGGGCGGCGGCGACCAGCCTCGGATAGAGGTCCCGGCCGGGGTCGGTGCCGGTCCGGGCCGCCACCGCCGCCGTGAGAACGGCCTCCGTCCTCGTGCTGGCCCGCGCCAACTCGCCCCGGAACGCGGGCTCTTGCAGCAGCAGCTGGACCCCGCTCGTCCACCGCGGCGCCGGCTGCTCCACCGCACCCTCGAACGGGGCCAGGACGGATTGCGTCAGCGCCTCCCACAGCGGCTCGTCGGCCGGTCGTGTGCGCAGGGCATCGGCGATCCGGTGGATGCGGTCGGTGTGCCGGGACATGATCGCCTCGGCCTTGCTGGAGAAGTAGTTGTTGTACGTCCGCGGTGACACCCCGGCCGCGGCCGCGATGTCCTCCACCCGGACGTTCTCCAGGCCGTGCTCCACCGCCAGCCGCAACGCCGCCCAGCTCAGGGCGTCCCGCGTCGCGGCCTTCTTCTGCTCCCGCAATCCGGGCCGGTCCGTCGTCATGACGGCCACTCTGCGGGAAAAGTGCGTGACGCGCAATAGTGCGCGGCGCGCAAGTTTGTGTGAAGGTCGCTGCCGGGCCTTCTCGACGGCGGCCACGGCCCGGAAGCGTGGCCGGACGCCACGCCCGGACCTCGAAGCCGTCCGCGGGCAGTGCCGGCCGCGTCGGCGAACCGGCGCAGTCCGGTGGCCGGCCGCTCCCGGGCGCCGCCGGGTGTCAGCGGCCGCGCCCGACCACGAATCCGGGCAGTGCGAGAAGGAACTCCCGCGCCTCGTCCGCCTCTTGGCCCCCCTGGGCCGCCGCCGCGCCGAGCACCCCGTCGATCTCCCGCTCCGCCGCCGCGACCAGCCCGGCCGCCGCCTGCCGCGCGCTCTCCACGCACCCGTACGCCGCGAGCCGGTCGAGCAGCCACCGCACGTCCTCGGCGGCCTCCGGGCCGCGCTGGGACCTGGTGCGGCTCAAGTACCGCTCGATCCGGTCGCGTTCGGTGGCGGTGCAGCGCTCCAGGAGGTGGATCAGCATCAGCGTGCGCTTGCCCTCCCAGAGGTCCCCGGCGATCTCCTTGCCGTACACCTCCTGCGCCCCGGCCAGGTTCAGCACGTCGTCCTGGATCTGGTAGGCCGCGCCCAGGTACCAGCCGAACCGGTCCAGCCGGCAGGCCTCCGTCGCGGCACCCCCGGCGACCAGCAGACCGGTGCGGCACGGGTAGAGGAAGGTATACCAGGACGTCTTCTTGAGGCACAGCCGGTAGTAGTCGCCGGGGGCGAGGGCGCACGCGTTGTCGCGGATCCAGGCGATCTCCAGCGCCTGTCCCTCGAGTGACTGGCGGCACATGAGCTCGGTCTCCTCGAACAGCCGCCAGGCCAGCTCGCCGCCCAGCTCCCGCCGGTTGGCCATCAGCCGCTGGAGGCCGAGCAGGTGGGTGGCGTTGCCGACGTTGAGCGCGACCTCGACGCCGTACGCGGCCGGGAGGGTCGGTTCGCCGCGGCGCAGCTCGCTGCCGTCCTGGATGTCGTCGTGGATCAGGAAGGCGTTGTGGAACAGCTCGACGGTGACGGCCGGGTTGAGCGCGCGGGCCGGGTCGCCGCCGAAGGCCGCGCAGGTGGCGAGGCAGAGCGCCGCGCGCAGGCCCTTGCAGGGGCGGGCCGGGTAGTCGGCGGCCAGCTCGTACAGGTAGGGCGGGGTCCGCTCGGGGATGTGCCGCAGCAGCGCGGCCACGGTGCGCTCGCGGTAGCGCGCCAGGACTCGTTCGACCAGTTCGGCGCCGCCGGTGGGCCGGGGCGGTGTCACTCCTCGGGCCGGGCGTCGGGCTCCCCGGCACCGGTGCGCTGCGGCCCGAAGGCGGTGCTCAGACCCTGGTTGGCGAGGCCGGGTGCGAGACTGCCGAGGCTGACCAGGAGGTCGACGATGTCGTGCGCGCTCGCGGCGATCCTCCGGGTGTGCTCGGCGGCGTCGCCGGCGGTGTCGCCGAGCACCCGAGCGCTGACGGCGTCGATCAGCTCGTGGGTGTTCTCCGACACCCGGCGCACCAGTCTGCCGAACTCCTCATGGTCGACGCGGTGTTCGTCGGCGAGGCGCGCACCGGCCGCCTTGGCGTCCGTCAGCCCGGCCGCCAGCTCGCGCTCCAGGACGGCGGCGGCCTCCATCACCGCTCGCTCGCCCTGCTCGCCCGCCTCGCTGAACCGACCGGCATCGGGCATGGCCGACCTCCTGACTCGTGCCCCGGCCGACCCGGGGTGCACCGTCACAATGCTTGCCGATGGTACACGCCTGTGCGCGGAGTGTGTCCGGCCACCGTGGGCGTCATTCGACGCCCGAGGGCTCGGCGAGTCGCCCCGCACCCCCGGGTGGTCACTGATAGTAGTTGCGTGATTTCACTGCGAATGCACGGGGCGACGGGACGAAGGAGCGGTCCATGGGTGGCAGACAGCGTCCGCCGAAGGCGCGGACCCCACAGCAGAAGGTGAACACCCGGGTGGAGATCGCCCGGCTGGAGGGATTCCTGGCGTGGGAGGCCGAGGTCGCGGCGGCCGAACGGGACGCGCGCGCCTTCGCCGCCCAGTTCACCTGGCTGCCGGCCACGGAGCGGGAGAGCCTGGAGCAGGCCTACGCCGCCGACCGGCTCCGCTACGCCGAGGAGGTCGTGGACCGCGCCGTCGAGCGCTGCCACCGCCTCGCCGCGCGCTATCGCAGCGAGTGCCGGCGGATCTGCACCCGCTGGGCCGCCCTCTGCCTGTCCGTGACCCTGGCGGCCGCGCTCCTCGCCGCCGTGCCCACGATCCTGCGGGGCTGACGCCCGAAATGCCGAGGGCCCGTCGCAGAAGCTGCGACGGGCCCTCGGCGCGTGCGGGGGATCAGTGGTGGCCGCTGCCGATCTCCTGGTGCGTGTGCGCCTCCTGGTGCTCCTCCGCGGTCGGCTTGGCGATCTGGCTGCCGTCGCCGTAGAAGCCGCGGGACAGCTTCGCCCGGGCGCGGGTGAACAGCCCGGCCCTGCGGGCCACGCCGTTCTCGTCCACCTCGGGCTCCAGCACGACCGGCTCCGGCTGGTCGTGCGCGGTCAGGGTGTACAGCCGGCCCTGCGGCAGCGGCGCGTGCACCTCGATGTACTCGCCGTGCTGGAGCCGCTTGATGACGCCCGTCTCGCGGCCGTGCAGCACCTTCTCCTTGTCGCGGCGCTGGAGGCCCAGGCACCAGCGCTTGGTGATCACGAAGACGACCACCGGCAGCGCGAAGAAGCCGGTGCGCACCGCGTAGGTGATCGCGTTGATCGACAGGTGGAAGTGGGTGGCGAGCAGGTCGTTGCCGCCGCCGGCCAGCAGGATCAGGTAGAGGCTGATCCAGGCCGCGCCGAAGGCCGTGCGCACCGGCGCGTTGCGCGCCCGGTCGGCGATGTGGTGCTCGCCGCGGTCCCCGGTGACCCAGGCCTCCAGGAACGGGTAGCACCAGATGACCAGCAGGACGCACGGGAAGACCATCAGCGGGATGAACACCCCGAGGTTCAGGGTGTGGCCGCCCCAGACGCTGATCTCCCAGCCCGGCATGACGCGGATCAGGCCCTCGGAGAAGCCCATGTACCAGTCCGGCTGGGCGTCCGTGGACACCTGGTCGGGCCGGTACGGGCCGTACGCCCAGATCGGGTTGACCGTCGCGATCGCCGACATGAACGCGATCACGCCGAACACCAGGAAGAAGAACCCGCCGGCCTTGGCCATGTACACCGGCATCAGCGGCATGCCGACCACGTTGTCGTTGGTCCGGCCGGGCCCGGCGAAGTGGGTGTGCTTGTGGTAGAAGACCAGGATCAGGTGCGCCGCGAGCAGGCCGACCATGATTCCCGGGATCAGCAGGACGTGCACCGTGAACAGGCGCGGAATGATGATCATGCCCGGGAACTGCCCGCCGAAGATGAAGAACTGCAGGTACGTGCCGACGATCGGCACGGCCAGCACCGCGCCCTCCATGAAGCGGATGCCGGTGCCGGACAGCAGGTCGTCCGGCAGGGAGTAGCCCATGAAGCCGTCGAACATGCCGAGGAAGAGCAGCAGCGCGCCGAAGATCCAGTTGATCTCGCGCGGCTTGCGGAACGCCCCGGTGAAGAAGACGCGCATCATGTGCGTGAGCATCGCCGCGATGAAGACGATCGCCGACCAGTGGTGGATCTGGCGGATCAGCAGGCCGCCACGGACGTCGAAGCTGATGTCGACCGTGGAGCGGTAGGCCTCCGACATCTGGATGCCCTTGAGCGGGACGTACGAGCCGTTGTAGACGACCTCGCCCATGCTCGGGACGAAGAACAGGGTCAGCCAGACGCCGGTCAGGATGATGATGAGGAAGGTGTAGAGCGCGATCTCGCCCAGCATGAAGGACCAGTGGTCCGGGAAGATCTTGCGCAGGTTGGCCTTCGCCAGGGAGTAGATGCCGAGGCGGCCGTCGGCCCAGTCGGCGAGGGCCTCGGCCTTGTTCTCGGGCTGGGCGCGCGTACTGGTGGTCACCGGTCCCGGCTGCGACTGCTGGTCGGTTCTCACGACGGGCTCCCCGGCGTCCTCGGCGTGCCGTGCTGGAAACCCGCCGGCGAGAACGCCGGCCGGCGGAGTGATGTGATCATGGGACCTCTCGATACGGGACCGCCGGGGAGGCCGGCCCGCGGTGCAGGTGACCGCTGGCCCCGTTGCTCAGGGTGATGGACCGCTTACTCTGTCATGCTGTCGGCAGGGGGCCGACTGTGCACGTCCATCGGCCCGTTCGGCCGCTCGTGTCGGGCCGGACGGGGGTCCCGGGGCCTGCGATCGGCCGTCCGGGAGGCGCCCGGTGCTGCGGTCGGGTGCCGCCGAACCGTTTCGGCGCGCGCCGCGGCCCAGGGTGGCGCGACCCCGGGCCTACGCTGCGCCAATGGTGGATCACCGTGAACTCCTCGCTGATGTGACCGCGACCCTCGCCCGTGCCGGATTCGACACCGCCGGGCCGTCCCGACTGTGGATCGGCCGCGGCCCGGAGGGGGTCGTGGTCGGCTGGCCGCCGGGCGGCGATTCGTCCGAAGAGGTGCGCGCGGCCGTCCTCGGGGCGGCGGCGGTCGTGCTGCGGGAGGCCGGCCACGAGGTGGCGGAGGCGGAGGGGGGCGACCTCTCCGTAGTGCCCGTCCCGGAGTCCGCCGCCGTCCCGGCCGAGCCGGAGACCGTCCCCGAGCAGTGGTGGGGCTGAGCCCGGCGGGTGGCCGGCGCGAAGGCGGCGCGCCGAAGACCGGGTCGAATGGCGAGACGGAAGGCTGGTTTCATACCAAACCCTTACCTTGACGGCGGGTTCAGTGGCTCCCTGCGCCTCTAAGGTTTGCCTAAGCTAAGCAGAGGCGCCCTGGACCAGACCAGTCCGGGGCGTTCGGCTGTGCCGTCCCCCCGTCACCGCGGTGGGACTCCCGAGGACAGGTATGACCCGGGGTGACCGGGGGAGGAGCCCGCTGCATGTGGGATGAAGCGTTTCCCAGCTTTCTGATCGGGCTACGCGAGGGCCTGGAGGCCGGCCTGATCGTGTCGATCCTGGTCGCCACCCTGGTCCGGTTCGAGCGCAAGGGGCGCCTGCCCCAGGTGTGGACGGGCGTCGCGGCCGCCGTCGCCGTCAGTCTCAGCTTCGGTGCGGTGCTCACCTTCACCGCGGCGAACCTGTCCGGCCACGCCCAGGAGGCGTTCGGCGGGATCCTGAGCCTGATCGCGGTCGGCTTCGTCACGGCGATGGTCTTCTGGATGCGCCGTTCCGCGCGCACCCTCTCGGCCGAGATCAAGTCCAAGGTCGAGGCCTCGCTCGCGATGGGCGCCGGCGCGCTCGTGCTCACCAGCTTCCTCGCGGTCGCCCGCGAGGGCCTGGAGACCTCCCTGTTCCTGTGGACCAACGTGCGCACCGCCGGCGAGTCCACCGGCCCGCTGATCGGCGCGGCCGTCGGCCTGGTGCTCGCGGCGGCCCTGTGCTGGGGCCTGTACCGGCGCGCGCTCAAGATGAACCTCACCCGGTTCTTCACCATCACCGGCGCCGGCCTGATCGTGATCGCCGCGGGCGTGCTCGGCTACGGGCTGCGCGACCTCCAGGAGTCCGGGCTGGTCGGCGGCTCCACCTCGTACGCCTTCGACCTGAGCGGGCACCTGGACGCGCAGTCCTGGTACGCCACGCTCGTCCAGGGCACGCTCAACCTGACCGTCACCATGACGGTCCTCCAGGTCCTCTGCTACGTCGCCTACCTGTGCATCGTCATGACGCTGTTCGTCCAGGGCGTCCGCGGCGGCAAGGCCGCGCCGGTGACGGAGACGTCGGCGGAGAAGACGGAGCAGCCGGCGGAGATGTCGGCGGAGACGTCGGCGGAGAAGGCCCGCGAACCCGCCGCCTCCGGCCGTCCGCGCTGGGTGCTCCCGGCCGCGCTGGTCGCCGTCCCGGCCGTCGTCGCCGGCGCCGTCATCGCGGTCAGCGACGGCAAGAAGGACAGTGCCTCCACCGTCGCCGTCTCCGAGCAGGAGTGCGGCAAGGGCTTCACCGCCCCGCTGCCCGGCCAGCAGGTCTTCCAGATGCACAACACCGGCGACAAGGTCTCCGAGGTGTACCTGGTCAACCCGGGCAGCGGCGCCGTCTACGGCGAGATCGAGGGCCTCGCGCCCGGCACCACCCGCGCCCTGACCGCCACCATCGGCACCGGCGACTACGCCTGGCGCTGCGTGCCCACCGGCGGCAAGTCCGTCACCTCGTCCACCGTGCACGTCACCGGCGGCACCGAGGTCAAGGCCGTCAAGCCGGTCTCCGCGGACGACCTCCAGGGCCCGCTCGCCGCGTACAAGGACTACGTCGACAAGGGCCTCGCGACCCTCATGACGCAGACCCAGAAGATCCAGGCCGACGTCCACGCGGGCGACCTCGCCACCGCCAGGGCCGACTGGCTCACCGCGCACCTCCAGTACGCCTCGCTCGGCGCCGCCTACGGCACCTTCGGCGACCTCGACAGCAAGATCGACGGGCGCGCCGACGGGCTCGTCGGCAAGACCCAGGACCCGGAGTTCACCGGCTTCCTGCGCCTGGAGTACGGCCTCTGGCACGACCAGTCGGCCGCCGACCTGACGTCCGTCGCCGACGGCCTCGCCCGGGACGTCGCCACGCTCGTGCACGACTTCCCCGGCCAGGACTTCGACCCGGGCGACCTGCCGCTGCGCGCCCACGAGATATTGGAGAACACCCTCCAGTTCGAGCTGACCGGCGACACCGACATGGGCAGCGGCACGAACCTGGCCACCACCCAGGCCAACCTGGCAGGCACCCAGGAGCTGCTGACGCTCCTCCAGCCGCTGCTCGACGACCGCGACCCGCAGGTCCTCGCCAAGGTCAACGCCGGGATGAAGCGCATCGGCGACCTCGTCGCCACCGCCCGCACGGCCGACGGCTGGACCCCGCTCGACAAGCTGCCCGCCGACACCCGCCGCCGGCTCGACGGCGCCACCGGCCAGCTGCTCGAAGACCTGTCCCCCATCCCCGCCCTGCTCGAGATCCGGAAGGCCGCCTGATGACCGACCACACCGCAGCCACCGGCTCCTGCCCGTTCCCGCACGCCGCTGCCGCCGTCGAGGCGGCCGAGCAGGGCGGCTGCCCGGCCGGCCCGGCCCGCCGCAGCTTCGTGCGGGCCGCGCTCGGCGCGGGCGCGGGGGCCGCCGTCCTGGCCGGCACCGGTGCGGCGTTCACGCTCTCCACCGAGCCGGCCGCCGCCGGGGACGGCCACCAGGCCTCGAACGGTGTCGTGCCCTTCCACGGCGCGCACCAGGCCGGTGTCACCACCCCCGCGCCCGGCTACGCGGCATTCGTCTCGTGCCAGGTGATCGCCCAGGACCGCAAGGCCCTGGAGGACCTGTTCAGGACCCTGACCGACCGGATCCGCTTCCTCACCGGCGGCGGCACCCCGCCGGACCTCGGCGTCGGCGCGCCGCCCTCCGACAGCGGCATCCTCGGGCCGGTCGTGGCCACCGACAACCTCACCGTGACGGTCGGCGTCGGCGCCTCGCTCTTCGACGACCGCTACGGGCTGGCCAAGGCGAAGCCCGTCAAGCTCGCGCCGATGAAGACCTTCCCCAACGACAACCTGCAGGCCGCCGAGCTCCACGGCGACCTCTCGCTGCAGATATGCGCCGACCGCCAGGACACCGTCCTGCACGCCCTGCGCGACATCACCCGGCACACCCGCGGCGCGATGCAGATCCTCTGGCGGATCGACGGCTTCCAGAACCAGTCCCGCCCCGACGGCGCCCAGCGCAACCTGCTCGGCTTCAAGGACGGCATCGTCAACCCGGACACCAACTCCGCCCGCGAGATGGACCGGCTGGTGTGGGTCACCGACGGCATGGGCGAGCCCGCGTGGGCGACCGGCGGCAGCTACCAGGTGATCCGGATCATCCGGATGCTGATCGAGTTCTGGGACCGCGTCACCCTCAGCGAGCAGGAGAAGATGTTCGGCCGCCGCCGCGACACCGGCGCCCCGCTCGACGGCCACCAGGAGAACGACGCCCCGGACTACGCCAAGGACCCGGACGGCAAGGCGATCCCGCTCACCGCGCACATCCGCCTGGCCAACCCGCGCACCTCGGACACCGACAACTCGCGCATCCTGCGCCGCGGTTTCAACTACGACCGCGGGATCGACAAGGCCGGCAACCTGGACATGGGCCTCGTCTTCTGCTGCTACCAGCAGGACGTGGTGCGGCAGTTCGAGGCCACCCAGACCCGGCTCGTCGGCGAGCCGCTGGTGGACTACATCTCGCCGACCGGCGGCGGGTACTTCTTCGTCCTGCCGGGCGTGAAGGACAACGCCGACTGGCTCGGCCGGGGGCTGTTCGCCGCCGTGTGACGTTGCTCTCGGGCCGGCCCCCGGTGCTCCTCGCACCGTGGGCCGGCACCGTTGTCAGTCGCCGAGGGTGAAGCCGATGACGGCGCCGCCGCCGTCGCGGTTGACGGCGAACGCGGTGCCGCCGTGCGAGGTGGCGACCTCGTGGACGATGGCCAGGCCGAGCCCCGAACCGGGCAGGCTGCGCGCGGCGGTGGCCCGGTAGAAGCGGTCGAAGACGCGCTCCAGGTCGGCCGGGTCGATGCCGGGACCGCGGTCGCGCACCTCGACCCGGGGCCCGTGCACGACGACGTCGATCGGGGCGGCCCCGGCCGGGTCGAACTTGGCCGCGTTGTCGAGCAGGTTGCCCACCGCGCGGGCGAGCGCGTCGGGGCGGGCGGTGACCACGGTGGCGTCGGCGTCCACGGTGATATCGCGGCCCGTCCGCCGCCGGACCTGGGCGGCGGCCTCGCGGACCACGTCGGCCAGCGCCACGTCGACCGGCTCCTCGTCCGCCTTCTGCTCGGCGGCGAGCGCCACCAGCTCCTCCACCAGCAGGGTCAACTCCTTGGCCTCCTCGGCCAGGTCGTCCAGCAGCGCGGTGCGTTCGGCGGGCGGCAGGCGGTCCACGCTGGGGAGCACCGCGAGATTGGTGCGCAGACTGGTGAGCGGCGTGCGCAGCTCGTGCCCGGCGTCCTGGACGAGCCGGCGCTGGTTCTCCTTGGCCGTGGCGAGCCGGCCGAGCATCCGGTCGAAGGCGCGGCCGAGCCGGCCGACCTCGTCGTTCCCGGCGGCCGGCACCGGGACGTCCAACCGGCCGCTGTCGGCGACCAGTTCGGCGACGTCGGTGAGGCGCACCAGCCGCCCGGTGATCCGGCGGGCGACCAGCCAGCCGGCCGCGCCCGCGAACAGTGCGACGGCGGCCACCACGGCCACCATCTGGTTGCGCAGGGAGAACAGCAGGTCCTCGACGTCGCCGGTCTCCTGCACGACCTGGACCGCGCCCCGGCCGCCGCCGAGCGAGACCACGCCGACCCGGTAGGTCTCGCCGTGGAGGCGGCGCACGCCCTCCACCGTCCGCGCGGGGACGTGGGTGCGGGCGAGCTCCTGGTCGTCCGGCACGCTCGGGAGGTCGACGTGGGCGGTGCCCGGGAGGACGGCGCCGGTGGCGTCGAGCGCCTGGGCGGTGACCCGGATCGGGCGCAGCAGCTGCTCGCTCAGGCCGCTCGGCCCGTTGAAGTCGCCCGGGAACAACGTCTGCCGCTGGACCTGGCTGCCCACGGACTGGACGGCGGTGGTGAAGTCGGCCTTCTCGTCGTCGCGGATCAGCCGGGCGGCGGCGTGGTAGCCGAGGGCGCCGATCAGCACCGCCACCAGGACGGCCATCACGGCGAACGCCAGCGACAGGGTGGTGCGCAGCCCCGGGCGCGGCCGGAGCCGGCCCGCGCGGAACCGGCGCGGGCGGGTCACGAGGCGCGCAGCGTGTAGCCGACGCCGCGGACGGTGTGGATCAGCGGCGCCAGGCCGGGGCGGTCGAGCTTGCGGCGCAGGTAGCCGATGAACACCGCGAGGTTCTTGGAGCCCGGCCCGAAGTCGTAGCCCCAGATCCGCTCGTAGACGGTGGCCTGGTCGAGCACCGAGCCGGCGTGGCGGGTCAGCAGCTCCAGCAGGTCGAACTCGGTGCGGGACAGCTCCAACTCCTCGCCGGCCCGCCAGGCCCGCCGGGCGCCGGGTTCGACCCGCAGGTCGGCGACGGCCAGGACGTCCTCGCCGGGCCCGGGCGGGTTGCGGCGCAGCAGGGCGCGCAGGCGGGCGAACAGCTCGCCGACGTCGAAGGGCTTGACCAGGTAGTCGTCCGCGCCGGCGTCGAGCCCGGCGATCCGGTCCGGGACCTCGACGCGGGCGGTGAGCATGAGGACGGGCGTGCGGTCGCCCGTGGCGCGCAGCCGGCGGCAGACCTCCAGGCCGTCCGGGGCGGGCATCATCACGTCGAGGATCAGGACGTCCGGGCGCTGTTCGTCGAGGGCGGCCAGCGTCTGGGCGCCGTCCGCGGCGGTGCGCACGCGGTAGCCCTCCAGCTGCAGGGCGCGGGTGAGGGAGTCGCGGATGGCTCGGTCGTCCTCGGCGATCAGCACGGTGTGATTCATGCGTGGGATTCTCCCTGGCGTGTGCACGGCGGTTCCAGGCGGGGGCGGTGGTTCCGCTCAGGGGTCAGGGGCCCGCGTAGCGGTCGGCGAGGGTGCGGGTGGCCGACGGCCGACGTCGGTCTGCTCCTTCCAGCGGCGGTAGCGCACCCGCAGCGCCCGGCCGCGCCACACCGCGTCGGCGACCTGTGGCAGGAGCGGGATGTCGTCGTCCTCCGCGAGCACCGAGACCTCCAGCTCCTTCGCGAGCCGCTGGGCGGTCATCCGGCCGTTGGTCTGGAGCAGGAGCAGGATCGACAGCAGGCGGCCGGCCTTCACGGGGACTCTTCGAACTTCAATGACACACGATGTCAGGGGACCGGCCTTAGCGTCCAGGCATGGGACTTGAGAACAACACCGGGCGAACCGCCTTCGACCTCCTCGCGGGCGAATGGGACGTGGCCAACCATTGCCGCGCCGACTTCCTCGACCCGCAGAGCTGGTGGGAGGAGTTCCCGGGCGTGACCCGGGGGTCGCGGCACTTCGGCGGCAACGCGAACTTCGACGAGATCGAGTTCCCCACCAAGGGCTTCTCCGGGCTCGCCCTGCGGCTGTACGACCCGGCGCGCGACGAGTGGTCGCTGTACTGGTCCAGCACCCGTACGGGCACGCTGTTCCCGCCGGTCACCGGGCACTGGACGGACGGGCGCGGGGTGTTCTTCGGGGACGACGCGTACGACGGCACGCCGGTGCGGGCGCGGTTCGTGTGGTCGGGCGCGACGGCGGACTCGGTGCGCCGGGAGCAGGCCTTCTCGGCGGACGGGAGCGCGACCTGGGTGACGAACTGGATCATGGAGTTCACCCGGCGCCCGTAGATCCGGCCACCCCCTCTCGGCCACCGTCCCGGCCGCCCTCGCGCCCCGTCCTTCGCGGGCGTACGGTGGCCACACGGCGGCGCGTCGGCCGCGCCTCCGGACGTCCCTGCACGGCACGCCCTGCCGGAGGCCGTTGTGGCAGACCGGATGGCCTTCTTCACCACCCCGCGCGCGGAGCGGGCGCGGCGGGACGCGCGCGAGCGGACGGGGGACTGGCACGAGGTGTACCGGCCGGGGGACCTGCTCCCGCTGGTCGGCGGGCAGGCCGGCCGGTGCATGGACTGCGGCCTCCCGTTCTGCCACAGCGCGTGCCCGCTCGGGAACCTCGTGCCCGAGTGGAACCGGCTGGTGGCTGACGGCGACTGGCGGGCGGCGGCCGCGCGGCTGCTCGCGACGAACAACTTCCCCGAGTTCACCGGCCGGCTCTGCCCTGCGCCCTGCGAGAGCGCGTGCGTGCTCGCGATCGACGGCGCGGCCGTGACGATCAAGAACGTCGAGCTGGCGCTCGCCGACCGCGCGTGGGAACGCGGCTGGGACCAGCCCCGCCCGCCGGAGCGGCCGAGCGGACGGCGGGTGGCCGTGGTCGGCTCGGGCCCGGCGGGGCTGGCGGCCGCCCAGCAGCTGACCCGCGCCGGGCACACCACGACGGTGTACGAGCGGGCCGACCGCCCCGGCGGGCTGCTGCGCTACGGCATCCCGCCGTTCCGGCTGGAGAAGCACCGGCTGGACCGGCGGCTCGACCAGATGCGGGAGGAGGGCACCCGCTTCCGCTGCGGTGTGCGCGTCGGCCTGGACGTCCCGGCGGGGGAACTGCGGGCCGGGTGTGACGCGCTGGTGGTCGCGGTGGGCGCCACGGCCTGCCGCGAGCTGCCGCTGCCGGGCCGCGATCTGGCCGGCGTGCACCAGGCGATCGCGTACCTGACCTGGGCGAACCGGGTGGACGAGGGAGACCACCCGGTCTCGCCGGTGTCCGCCGAGGCCCGGCACGTGGTGATCGTCGGCGGCGGGGACACCGCGGCGGACTGCCTCGGCACGGCGCTGCGCCAGCGGGCCGCGTCCGTCACGCAGCTCGACATCAACCCGCGCCCGCCCGAGCGCCGGGCGCCGGGGCAGCCGTGGCCGGTGCACCCGAAGGTGTACCGGGAGACGACCTCGCACGAGGAGGCGGGCGCGGCCGCGGCCGGGCCGCGGGTGTTCGCGGCAGCGACGGTGGGCTTCGAGGCGGGGCCGGACGGGCGGCTCGCGGCCGTGCGCTTCGCCGAGGCCGAGCCGCCGGACCGCAGTCCGCGGCCGGGCACCGAGCGGAGCCTGCCCGCGGAGCTGGCGCTGCTCGCGCTGGGCTTCGCCGGGCCGGAGCCGGACCAGGAGCTGATCCCCCAACTCGGGCTCGCCACCGGCCCGGACGGCGCGCTGACCCGGGACGACGGCTTCGCGACGGGTGCGGACGGCGTGTTCGTCGCGGGCGACGCCGGGCGCGGGCAGTCGCTGATCGTGTGGGCGGTGGCGGAGGGACGGGCGGCGGCCGCGGCGGTGGACCGGTACTTGCGGGGCTTCACCGATCTCCCGGCGCCGATCCGGGCGTCGGCGCGGTCGTTGACGCTGTGAGTCGGGGTGCGCGGTGGGGGAGCGCGTGTAGTGGGAGGGGGCGTGGTGGGAGGGGAGGCGTGGTGGGGCGTGCCTGCCGAGAGGGGTGCGCGGCCGTGGTGCCGCCGCGCCCCCCTCTCACGGGCGGTCAGCTCAGGCCGAGCACGGACAGGGCGGTGGTCCAGTCCGTGGCAATCGCCTGCTGGGCGGGGACGAGGTCCACCTGGTGGTTGCAGACGGCCTTGTAGAGCTTGTACTCGACGGTGTCCTTGTCGCGCGAGGTCTGGCTGTTGGGGCCGACCGTGTACTGCGGCTCGGGCCACAGGTTGCGCGGGTCGGTCGGGTGACCGCCGAGGGAGAGGGGGATGAAGTGGTCCTCCTCGTAGTCCGACGTGTTGGTGTCGGAGTAGCCGTACTCGGCGATCTGCTGGATCTTCAGCTTCGTGGTGTAGCTGGACGGCGGGCGGATCGAGGTGCTGTAGCCCGGGACGCAGATGGTGTCGTCGATGGTGTCCTGGGTGACGTCCGGGTTGGTGGCGCCCGGGGTGCAGGCCGGGTCGGGCAGCGGGAGGTAGGCCTGCGAGCAGGTCTGGTCGAGGGGCGCGGCGGCGTGGTGCGGGGTGGGGGCGGCGGCGTGCGCGGTGCCGCCGGCGGCGAGGGCGCCGACGGTGAGGACGGCGGCGGCCACGGCGGGGGCGAGGCGGTGGGAACGAAGCATGTGGGGAGCTTCCTGACGTGGGCCCGGCTTCCTTCACCGGGCAGTGTGTCCATGTCACCACCATGCGATCTATGCGGGTAGACCTTGAACAGTGAACTGTTGACAAAGTGTCAGTCAACGGAATCGCCGAAACTATTCGCTTGACGTGAACAGAGCGGACCTGCTGCGCGGTTGACGGCGCGGCAGGCCCGGCTGCGGGCGAGGCGGCGCGTCGGCGGTGTCAGCGGTGTGTCAGAAGCCGTACTTGTGGACGAACACGTCGGAGAGCTTGTTGGAATCGCCGGGGACGAGCGTGCCGTCCCCCGAGGTGAACAGCACGGTGGTGCCGAGGGCGTCGATGTACGGGGAGGTCGACTCCCCGGGGGTCTGCGAGCCGTCGGTGGCCACGCTGACCCGCTCGGTGCGGTTGTTCCACAGGTCGAACCGGAAGACGTCGGACGCGTTGTTGGTGTCCCCGGGCACGAGGTTGTCGGCCGTCGAGCTGAAGTAGACCCAGCGGTCGTCCGCGCTCATCCGGCCCTCGAACGAGTCGTGGCGGGTCGTCGTGCCCGGCAGGCCGACGGTGACGGAGCGCTCGGTGCCCTCCTCCAGGTCGCGGACGTGCACCTCGAAGTGGCGGTCCCACGGGCCGGGGCCGTGGAAGACGGGGGTGGAGAAGATCGCGAACCGCCCGTCGGGGCTGAGGTTCGGGCTCTCCGCGCCGAGCCAGCCGCCCTTGCCGTCCGGGCTGGCGAGGCGGGTCTCCTCGTCGTCGAGGGTGCGGACGTAGAAGGGGTAGCTGTGGGGCTTGAGGATCCTGGGCTGGTCGCCGGGCCGGAGCGCGGGGCGCGCGAGGTCCTCGTCGGCGGTGGGGTTCCGGTCGCCGAAGGCGTCCGGGGCGAGAGCACCGGGGTTTTCCCGGGCGATGAGGTTGGTCGCCTTGGAGACGAAGCCGACGGTGCCGCCGTCGGCGCTGATCACCGGCGAGGCGGAGGAGCCGTTGGCCGCGGCGCCGTCCGCGCCGAGGCTGACCAGGCGGGTCTTCCAGGTCCAGCGGTCGGTGACGTAGATGGTGCCGCCGTGCGGGGTGACCCCGGCGGGGGCGAGGTCCGTGCGGTCGGACTGGAAGGCGACGTACCGGCCGTCCCAGCTGATCGACGGACTGCCGGAGGAGTGGCCCGTCTGGGGCTTCGCCGGGTCGTCGGCGGGGGCGACCGGCTCGGTCCTGCCGGTCAGGCGGTCGTGGACGTAGACGTCCGGGATGGCGCGGCCGGCGCCGGGCGCCAGGTTCGTCGCGTAGGACGTGAACGCCACGAAGCGGCCGTTGCCGCTGATGGTGGCCTCGAAGGAGTCGAGGTCGGCGTCGGCCCCGGTGGTGCTGACGTCCTCCCGCTCGACCCGGCCCGTCCACAGGTCGCGGACGAAGACCTTGGTCCGGCCGTTGCCGCTGCCGGGCAGGAGGTTGGAGGCGTTGGAGGTGAAGACGGCGAAGCGGCCGTCCGCGCTCAGGCCCTGGGCGTTCGAGGCGCCGTTGGGCTGGGAGCCCGGGGCGCTGACCGTCACCCGTTCGGTGACGCCGGCCGGCGCGTCGGCGTGCGCGGGCGCGGCCGCCGCGACGGCCAGTGCCGCCGCGGCCAGCGTGCAGGTGGCGCGCAGGACGTGGAGCGTCGGGCGTGCTCGGTTCATCGTGGTCCCTCCCCTGGGATCGGCGGGCCGCGATCAACTCCCCGGCGGCCGGCTCGGGGTGAGCCAACCGTCGGGTGGGGAGGCGGTCAATGGTTGTACGGCGGGAGCGGCGTATTCACGTCAATTGGTTTGTGGGGATCCCGTTTGCACGACGGATCGGTTTGGTCCGCCACCCGCCGACGACCGCGGACCTCCGCGACGCGTTCGCGGCCCGGCTGCGCGGCACGGCACCTGGGCGCCGCCGTACGTGATCCGCCGACGACCACCGGGACTCGCCCTTGCCCGCCGCCATCCGGCGAACCCGCCGCGTCCGGTACCAGGGCACGCCGACGACCAGCACGAACACGAGGGCCGACGGGAGCACGCACGCCCACGAGACGGTCCGCTGCGCCGCCGTCACCACCCCGCCGGCCACGGCGTAGCCCGCGTGAACTGCCCGCCCGGTACGCGGCGGCGCCTCCGCCGGAGCGACGGTGGGGTCACGAGGTGGTTTCGGGTGTGGCGATCTGCGCGGCCGCGCGGACGGCCTGGACGTGCTGGTCGGTGCGCTGGTCGTAGCGCCAGAGGGCGGGCAGGGCGGCCGAGAGCGCCGCGGTGCTGGTCAGGCAGAGGAGGCCGCCGGTGCGCAGTGCGGCCCGGATGCCCTGGCGGGCGGCGAGTCCGCCGGCGCGCAGGTCGCCGAGGGCGGGCCCGGCGGAGCCGATGAGCAGCTCCAGCCCAGCGGCCCGGCCACGGAGTTCGTCCGGAATGGACTGGTTCCAGATGGCGCTGCGGAAGGTGTCGCCGGTCCAGTTCGCGGCGCCCGCGGCGGCGAGGCACAGGAGGACGGTCCACAGGCTCGGCACGGCGGCGGCGCCGACCATCGCGATGCCGACCAGCGCGGCGGAGAGCAGCACGAGGCGGCCGTGCCGGTGCACGCGTTCCGTCCAGCCGCCGGTGGCGGCGGCGATCAGGCTGCCGGCCGCCGAGGCCGAGTAGAGCAGGCCGAGCGCCCACGTGGCGTCCAACTCCCGGGCGAGGAACGGGAAGAGCGCGGTGGGCAGGGCGAAGACGGTGGCCGCGAGGTCGGCCAGGTAGGTGCCGAGCAGGTCGGGCCGGCGGGCCGCGTACCGGGCGCCCTCGGTGAACTCGCGCCACTGCGGCGCCTCGGCGTCCCGCTCGGACGGCACCGGGCGGACCGCGGTGAGCAGCGCGATCGAGACCAGGAAGGTGGCGACGTCGATCAGGTACGCCATCGGGACGCCGGCCGTCGCGATCACCAGGCCGGCGGCGGCCGGGCCGGCCAGCCCGGCGACGCTCCAGCGCAGCGAGAGCAGTGCACCGGCCGCGACCAGCTGATCGTGCGGGACGAGGCGCGGGATCATCGCCTCCAGCGAGGGCTGCTGGAGCCCCTGGAGCGCCGCGGCCAGCCCGGCCGCCGCGTACAGCGGCCACAGTGCGGGTGTGCCGAGGAGCGCGTTGGCCAGGAGGAGCGCGCTCAGGGCGGCGAGCGCGATCTCGGTGACGAGGGCGACGGTGCGGCGGTCGGCGCGGTCGGCGAGCACGCCGCCGTACAGGCCGAACGCGATGGTCGGCGCGAGCTCGACCGCCCCGACGGCCCCGACGGCGAGTGGTGAGGCGGTGAGGTCGGCGATCTGGAGCGGGACCGCCGTCATGGTGAAGACCGAGCCGAACAGGGTGACCGTGCCGGAGGTCCAGGTCAGGCGGAAGTCCCGGGAGGAGCGCCAGGGCGCGGTGTTGAGCCAGGGCGGGGTGGGCATGGAGGGGCCTCGGATTCGTAGGTCGCTGCTGTCCTTATCGCTGATAAATTCAGCTCCGGACCTTATCGGCGATAAAGTGCGTGGGCAAGCGAATAACGGTTCGGAAGGCGGTCGGCATGGCGCTGCAACGCGACGAGGTGGTGCGCACCGCGCTGCGGCTGCTCGACGAGGTCGGCATCGACGGGCTCACCACCCGCCGCCTGGCGCGCGAACTCGGCGTCCAGTCACCGGCGTTGTACTGGCACTTCAAGAACAAGCGGGAACTGCTCGACCTGATGGCCGAGGCCATGCTCGCCGAGGCCCTGCCGGCCGACCGCACGCCCGACCCGGCACACTGGCCGGACTGGATCGCCGCCGACGCCCGCGCCAAGCGCCGCGCGCTGCTCGCCCACCGCGACGGCGCGCGCGTGCACGCCGGCACCTTGCCCAGCGAGGACGAACTCCCGGCCGTCGAGGCACAGTTGAGCGCCCTCTGCCGGGCCGGGCTGCGGCCGCGCACGGCGCTGCGACTGCTGCTCGCCGTCGACCGGTACATCATGGGCTGGGTCACCGAGGAGCAGGCCTGGCGGCAGGACGCCGAGGACCGTGACACGCCGCTCTACCCGGACGAGGCCCTGCGCGACCTGCCGCTCCTGCGCGAGGCCGCCGACGTCCTGCGGATGGCCGACCACGACGCCGACTTCGAGTACGGGCTGCGCGTCATGATCGAGGGGTTCCGCGCCGAGATCGCGCGGGAGGCGGGGGAAAACGCGCGGGAGTCGGGGGAGGTCGCTCGGGCGTGCGGACCGTCGTGCTGACCGGCATCGAGACCAACCTGGGCGTCGAGTCGACGGCGCCCGCGGCCTGCGGCTTCGGGTACGAGGTGGTGTTCGTCGAGGAGACGATGGCCGCACTGACGGAGTAGGAGCACCGGGGGCCGGTGGCGCACTCCTTCCCACGGCTCGGGCCGGTCGTGGGGCGGGCGGAGCTGCAGTTCGGCTGAGGCTTCTCAGGTGTGCTTGAGGGCCTCGCGCAGCCGGCCGTCGCAGTCCGCGAGCAGGCGGGCGGCGGTCGGCGCGTCGACGTCCGCGAGCAGGACGAGGATCGCGTCCTTGGCCCGGCCGTCGGTCGCGGACAGGGCGCGGCGGACGTCCTCGTCGGCGGCACCGGTGGCTTCGGCGACGATCCGGCGGGCACGTTCGCGGAGCTTGGCGTTGGTGGCGCGGACGTCGACCATCAGATTTCCGTACGTACGGCCGAGGCGGACCATGACGGCGGTCGAGACGAGGTTGAGCACGAGCTTCTGCGCCGTGCCCGCCTTGAGCCTGGTCGAACCGGCGAGGACCTCCGGGCCGGTGACCACCTCGATGGCCACGTCGGCCGCCTCGGCGAGCGCCGAGCCGCGGTTGCACGCGAGGCCGACGGTGAGCGCACCGGCCGCGCGGGCGTACCGGACGGCGGCCACCGCGTAGGGCGTCCGGCCGGAGGCGGAGATGCCGATCACGGTGTCGGCCGGGGTGAGCGCGAGCGCCGCCAGGTCCGCCCCGGCGAGGTCGGCGCGGTCCTCGGCGCCCTCGGCCGCCGTCGTGACGGCCGCCGGCCCGCCGGCGATCAGCCCGACGACCCGGCCGGGGCCGGTGCCGAAGGTCGGCGGGCACTCGGCGGCGTCGAGCACCCCGAGCCGCCCGGCCGTCCCGGCGCCGGCGTAGACCAGGCGCCCGCCCCGCCGCATCCGCTCGGCCACCCGGTCGACGACGGCGGCGATGCGCTCCAGCTGCCCGGCGACGGCCACGGGGACGGTCCGGTCCTCGGCGTTCATGAGGCGCAGCAGGGCGAGCGTCGGGAGCTCGTCGATCCCCGCCCAGTCGGGGCGGACGGTCTCGGTGGTCGTCCCGGTGACCGGGAGCGAGGGCTGGTCCATGCGGATCAGCCTCCCCGGGTGTGGCGGCCGCCAACCCGGGCAGGTGCCGGGGTGGGAGGTCGGCGATGAACACACGGGAGACCGTCGCGGCGCTCATGGCCCGCTACGGCACCACGTACGCGGAGGAAGCGGGCATCACGCTGCGCGACACGCCCGGCCCGCTGTACCGGCTCCTCGTGCTGACCGTGCTCTGCTCCGTACGGATCAGTGCGTCGATCGCCACAGCGGCGGCTCGCGAGCTGTACGCCGCCGGGCTCGACACGCCACGGCGGGTGACCGGGGCCGACCGGCGCGTCCTCATCTCGGCCTTCGGTCGGGCGCACTACGTGCGGTACGACGAGAGCACCACCACCGCGCTGGTGGACGGCGCCTCGCTGCTCCTCCGCCGCTGGCACGGCGACCTGCGCCGCCTCCGCGACGAGGCGGACGGCGACTGCGAGCGCATCGGCGAGCTGTTGAGGGAGTTCCCGCGGATCGGTCCGGTCGGTTCCGCCATCTTCCGCCGCGAGGTCCAGGCGGTCTGGCCGTCACTGCGCCCGTTCCTCGACGAACGGACCCTGGCGGAGGCCCGGCTCCTCGGACTACCGGACACCTCGTCAGCCCTGGCCGCGCTGGTGCCACCCGCCGATTCGGCCCGACTGGCAGCGGCCCTGACCAGGGCGAGCCTGTCGCACGCGGGGGCGGTGGTCCTGGGCTCGGGGTGACGGTACGACAGCCGGCGGTGACAGTGGTGGTTCGTAGGCTGTGATCGTTCTCCGGGCGAGAAGGCCGAACGCCATGCCGCTGGCTCCGCCGAACGTCGGTACAGCCGTGCGATGGCGGCGCGTTCGCCGGGTGGGGCGCCGCCATCGGCGCGTCGGGTGGTGGCCGGGTCATTGCGGTGCCGGCGGTGTCACCTCAGGGACGGCGCACCTGTCTGGACGGTCGCGACGGGGACACCCTCGGGGCGGCCGGTGAGCAGGGCGGCGAGGTGGTCGGCGCAGCGAACGGCGGCTTCGGCCATGGCCGTTCGGGTCATGCCCGCGATGTGCGGGGTGAGCAGGGCGTTGGGCAGGCCGAACAGTGGTGAGGCGAAGGCGGCGTGCTCGTGGGCGAAGGTGTCGACGGCGGCGGCCGCGAGGGGGTGGAGGGGGTCGCGCAGGGCGTCGGCGAGCGCCTGTTCGTCGATGATTTCGCCGCGGGCGGTGTTGAGGAGGATCGATCCCGGTCGCAGCAGGGCGAGTTCGCGGCGGCCGATCAGCCCGCGCGTCCGCGGGGTGAGCGGGAGGTGTACGGAGACGACGTCGCTGGTGGCGAGGAGGGCGTCGAGGGACGGGACGTGCTGTACCGGTGGTGCGGTCGGGCGGCGGGAGTGTGCCCGGACGGTCATCCCGAGGGCGGACGCGCGTGTCGCGAGCGCCGTGCCGATGAGGCCCATTCCGGCGATGCCGAGGGTGAGTTCGGAGAGCTCGCGCGGCGGTGTGGCGGGCGCACCCCAGGTGCCGCGGTGGGAGGTCTCGTTGTGGGCGGCCAGATCCCGGGTGAGGGCGAGCAGTTGGGCGAGCGCGAACTCGGCGACGGCGTTCGCGTTGGAGCCCGGGGTGTGGGTGACGGTGACGCCGTGGCGGGCCGCGGCTGCCAGGTCCACGTGATCGGTGCCGGCTCCGGCGCGGCCTATGACCCGCAGCGGGTGGGGCCGTTCGGGGTCCGTCGCCGCGACGAGGAACGCCTCGCGCAGCGGGACGCCCGCACGGGACTTGAGCGCGTCGAAGCCGGGGCCGCGGCGGAACTCGGCGATCAGGGCCGCCTCGTCGAACGGGTCGAGATCGGTGAACTCGACCCGGTCCGACCAGGCGGCCCGGGCGCCCGCGCGGTCGCCGACGCGCCGGAGGTTGAGCGTGACGGCCAGTCCGTGGCCGGTAAGGCGCTGCAACTCGCGGTCGAGGAGCGGGCCGGGGGCGACGTCGAGCAGGAGGACTCGTTGGGGATCCATGGGACGGGCGTGCGCCGTTCGGTCAGGCCATCCAGAAGAAGACGGCCGTCATCCGGCGGTCCGCCAGCTCTGTGCCGTAGTAACCGGTGGCGCTGTGGATGAGGTTGGCGTGGTAGAGGAGCAGCTGGTTGTAGCGGTTGGGGACGCGGACGTCCTCGGTGAAGTGGTCGGCGGGCACATGGCGGGTGCCGAGCGCCTCCACCAGGTTGTTGTGCGGAGCGTTGACGAGGTTGCCGCCGAGCCGGCCGCCCGGGAACTGCTGCCGGTAGAAGCTGGTGCCGGCGTCCTTGGGAGCGCCGGGGCTCAGGTAGAGCACGGCGGCGTAGCGGCAGAGTGCGCGGGAGTCGGTGTGCGGGCGGGACTCCGACTCGCCGGCGCCGACGACCTGGACGCAGTTGTGGTTGAGCGTGCCGCCGCCCGGGGTGCTCTGGACCCAGAGCCGGGAGGCGCCGGTGGCCTTGCGGACCAGGGCCTCGACGCGGGCGAGCTCGTCGGGCTCCAGGCCGGGCAGGGTGCGCAGACCGGGCCAGGTCTCCGGGCGGTGCGGGTAGCCCTCGGTCCAGTCGTTGCGGGCCAGGACGCGCTCGCGGACGGCGTTCGGGTCGGGCAGGACGTTGTCCAGGACCCAGTAATCCCGGCCGCGGGTGGGCTTGCGGTAGGGGAGGACCGGCAGGGTCGTCGGCCTGATGGGCTGTGGGGGCATGGGCCGACGATAGGGGCGGCGGGCGTCAACTTTCTGCCGTGAACAGGTCAACCTTTCGTCAAGTGGCGATCGGGGAACGGGCGTTCGGGCCGGCTGTGGGGCCTCGCCGATCGGCGCTCAGACCTCGGCCCGGACGGCGAAGTCGCCGAGCGCACCCTCCAGGCGGTCGAAGGCGCGGGCGGCGGACGGGCGCACCGCTGCCGTGATGGCCCCGTGGTCCTCGCCGGCCAGGGTGCGGCGGAAGACCTCGGCGGAGACGGCCCGGGGGATGGCGGCGAGCAGCCCGGCGGCCACTCGGCTCTCGAAGTCGCCGGGTATCGCGTGGACGGCCTCGGCCAGGGCGGCGGCGAGCGCCGTCTCGCTCTGCTCGTGCAGCTCGCGCATCCGGGCGGTCAGGGCGGGGCTCTCGGTGATGGTGCGGGCGAACGCCTCGCCGGAGAAGCCGAGCGCGGGATCGTGCCGGTCGATCTCGGCCAGGCAGGCGCGGCGCAGTGCGGCGAGGGCGGACTCGCCGGGGGCGCGGTCGGCGACCGCCCGGGCGTGCCTGGAGACGATCTCCTCGTGCAGGTCGAGGAGGAGGTCCTCCTTGCGCGGGAAGTGGTTGGTGACGGTCATCTTGGCGACGCCGGCGGCCGCCGCGACCTCGGCGATGGTGGTCCGCTCGAAGCCGCGGTCGATGAAGAGCCTGGTCGCGGCGTGGGAGATCGCCTCGCGGGTGCGGCGCTTGTTGAGCTCGCGCAGGTTCGGGCTGGTGTCGGTCATGGGGGGAGCCTAGCGCAGTTCGCTGGGTCGGGCACAGAAATTATGCTTGACCCAATCCGTGGGTTCGACCTAAGTTCTTCCCCGGCGGTCGGATCGGCCGTCGGAAACACGACTCAGGACACGACTTCGAACCTCGGGGAGGGGCCATGACCGCCAAGGTCTTCACGGCGAAAAGGGAACTGACGGAGGGAAGTGCCGTCCGCGGCGGTCGGGGCGGCGCCGGTCGGGGGAGCGCCGAGCGGGAGCCGCTGCCGCCGGGCCTGATGAAGACGGGCGCGGTGCTCGCGCTCGGCCCGGTGCTCGCCCTGCTGGACACCACGATCGTCAACGTGGGCATCGACTCCGTCGCCCGCGACCTGCACAGCTCGATGGCGGCGGTCCCATGGGTGTCCACCGGGTACCTGCTGGCGATAGCGCTCGTCATGCCGCTCTCCGGCTGGGCGGCCGGGCGGTTCGGCGCCCGGCGCGCGTGGCTCGCGTCGGTGGGGCTGTTCGTCCTCGGCTCGGCGCTGTGCGGGCTGTCGTGGTCGACGGGCAGCCTGATCGCCTTCCGGGTCCTGCAGGGGATCGGCGGCGGGATGATCCAGCCGCTCGGGCAGACGCTCATGGTGCAGGCGGCCGGGCCGTCCAGGATCGGGCGGGTGATGGGCGCGCTGCTGCTCCCGATCAGCCTCGCGCCGGTGCTCGGGCCGGTCCTCGGCGGTGTGCTGCTGGACCACCTGAGCTGGCGCTGGATGTTCCTGCTGAACGTCCCGGTCGGGCTGCTCACCGTGTTGCTGGCGCTTCGTTGGCTCCCGTCGGCGGGCGGTCCCGAGCAGGCCCCTCTGCGGCTGGACATCGCCGGGCTGGCGCTGCTCTCCCCGGGCCTGACGGGGCTGGTCTACGGGCTGTCGGTGATCGGTGACGGCGGCTGGGCGGGCCCGGTGGCGGCCGGGGCGGGGGCGCTGCTCCTCCTCGCGTACGGGTGGCACGCGCTGCGGCCGGCCCCGGGCGAGGGCCGACCGCCGCTGATCGACCTGCGGCTCTTCGCGCGGCGCGGCTTCGCGGTCGCGACGGCGAACTCCTTCCTCCAGGGCGCGGCGCTGTACAGCTCGATGTTCCTGGTGCCGCTCTACTACCAGCAGGTGGAGCACGCCGGCACGGTGGAGGCCGGGCTGCTCCTGGCGCCGCAGGCGCTCGGCACGGCGGTCACCTCGCTGCTGGCGGGCCGGATCGCGGACCGGCTCGCACCGCGCCCGCTGATCCTGATCGGCATCGCCTGCTCGCTGGTCGGCACGCTCGCCTTCACCCGGCTCGGTGCGGGCGACGGACCGGCGGACTGGGTGCTGGCGGCCTCCCTGGCGCTGCGCGGCGCGGGCATGGGGATCATCCTCATCCCCGGGATGGCGGCGGTCTACTCGAGCGTGCAGAAGGCCCAGGTGCCGGCCGCCGCCGGTGCGGTCAACGTGCTCAACCGGCTCGGCGGGGCGCTCGGCACCGCGGTGCTGACGCTGGTCCTCCAGCAGGCCCGGACCAGTCACCAGGGGCACCCGGCCGCGGCATTCGGCGACACCTTCTGGTGGGTGCTGGCCCTTTCCGCCCTCGCGACGGCACCCGCGCTGCTCTACCCGGGCACCCGCAAGCAGGCCTGACGGTCCGGCCGGGAACCGGACAGCGCCTTCACTCGCCCACCTCATTGACCAACACCTCACGGAGGACCCATGTTCACCAAGCACCCCGGCGGACTCCGCCTGCTCACCGTCCACGCGCACCCCGACGACGAGTCCAGCAAGGGAGCGGCCACGCTCGCCCGGTACGCGGCCGAGGGCGTCGACGTCCTGGTGGCCACCTGCACCGGCGGCGAGCGCGGCTCCGTCCTCAACCCGGCGCTGGACCGTCCCGAGGTGTGGGCCGACCTCCCGCGGATCCGGCGCGAGGAGATGGCCGCCGCCCGCGAGATCCTCGGCGTGCGCCAGCAGTTCCTCGGCTTCACCGACTCCGGAATGCCCGGGCCCGGTGAGGAGCTGCCCGACGACTGTTTCGCGGCACAGGAGTTGGAGGTGGCCGCGGCCCCGCTGGTCGCCCTGATCCGGGAGTTCCGTCCGCACGTCGTGATCACCTATGACGAGACCGGCGGGTACCCGCACCCGGACCACGTGATGACGCACCGGGTCTCGGTCGAGGCCTTCGAGGCCGCCGCCGATCCGGGCCGCCACCCGGGGGTGGGGGAGCCGTGGCGGGCGGCGAAGCTCTACTACCACCTGGCGCTCTCCCGGGCCTGGTTCCAGACCATGCACGACGCGATGACGGAGCGGGACGTCCCCTCGGCCATGGGCGAGCTGCTCGCCGACTGGCCGGACACCCCGCCCGCCCTCGCGACCACCACGCGGATAGCGTGCGCCGAGCAGTTCGCGGTCAGGGACGCCGCGATGCTCGCGCACGCCACCCAGGTCGAGCCCGGGGTCGCGTTCATGGCCCACCCGCGGGACGTCGAACGCGAGGTCTGGCCGACGGAGGACTACCACCTCGCCCGGAGCCTCGTACCGGCCGCGGGCGAGCTGCCGGAGACCGACCTGTTCGCGGGACTGCGATCGTGAGAGGTGGCGGCGGATGTGGCGCTCGGCACTGCCCGTCCGCGAGCGCGTGGTCCCCCGGGCCGGTCTGCTGCAGGGTGTGCGTCACGAAGGTGTTCCAGAAGCCCATGTTCTGGCCCGATCGGAGCGCGTAGGTGAGGCCGCCGCTCAGCAGGGCGACGGTGGAGGTGCGGGCGAGGATGGCGAGGACGGCCATCGGGGACTCCTGGGTGGGGGAGGAGTGGCGTGGATGCCGTGCAGTGTGGCGCCTCCCGTACACCGGGTCCTTGTGGCGGATGACCGTCGTTCACCGGCCCGAGATGGCGTGGACCGCCATCCCGGGGCGGCCGTGACCGCACCGAGTTCCCGGTGCCGGGCGGCACTTGAGCGGAAACCAGGAACAAGGCAGGTTGATCCCATGACGAATCACGAGGTCGTGACCGACGGGCGGAAGCCGCTGGTCAACGGGGAACTGCGTACCCGCACGCACACGTGGACAGCCGGTCCGCCCCTTTCCGCCTACGCACACCTGACCGGCGAGGAGATCCTCCAGGAGATCATCGCCGGCCGGATCCAGCCCTCGATCTGCAGCACGCTGGGCTTCCACCTCGCCGAGGCCAAGCCGGGGTTCGCGGTGTTCGAGGGCGAGCCCGGTGACCACCTGTACAACCCGATGAACACCGTCCACGGCGGCTTCCTCGCCACCCTGCTCGACTCGGCCCTCGGCTGCGCCGTCCTGAGCCGCCTTCCCGCCGGACTCGGTTACACGACCACCCAGTTGAACGTCCACATGGTGCGCCCGGTGTTCGCCGACTCGGGCCTGCTGCGCTGCGAGGGCGAGGTGATGCACCTCGGCCGGACGATGGCCACCGCCGAGGCCCGGGTGATCGGCGCGGAGAACGGCAAGCTGTACGCACATGCCACGACCACGTGCGCGATCCTCGGCCCGCGTCCGACGGACTGAGCTGCGATGAGGGACCGGATCGAGTCGTTGAAGCCGCCCGATCCGGTCCTTGACGGTCGGGACCGGCGAGGGGCGTCAGCCGCCGAGGCTGGTGTTGTTCTCGCCGTCGGTACACACGATGCGGATGGTGAGGTTCGCTGGCCTGGGCTCGCCCTTCCCACCCTCCGGCGGGCAGTCGTCCTTGCGGACGGCGACGATCCAGCCGGTGGCGTCGTCGTTGGGGCGGCTCTCCAGCACGTCGGTCGGATGGCGGTCAAGCCTCCGGTTCTCGCCGGGCGTCACGCTGAATCCGCCGCCGTAGACACTCTCGTCGGGCGGGCAGAGCAGCTCGTGCGGCTTGCCGTCGGCGCCGCCCTGGATGGTGGGGCCGGCCACCGCCTGCGGCGCGAGGGGGCTCGGGGTCGCCGCCGCACTGCCGCTCGTGGCGGCGAGAACGACAACTCCCGCGGCGACGGCCATGGCGATCCTGATCTTGCTGGGCACGTGTCACTCCTGAGGTCCGGGGTGGGGTTCGCGGACATTCCAGCACGGTGGTGATGATCCGTCAGGCAATACACACGGTAACGGTGTGTCGGCAATCGATCCCGGGAATGCTGGGGTGTCTGCAAACGAACGACTACCAAGCGTGCTCTACTGACCTCGAATCGCCGTCACCCGACTGGCTACTCAGCAGCCCTGACCGACATGTCGCGAGGAATCCCATGACACGCAGTACCTCACGCAGCACATCACGCAGAAGACTCAGGGCGGTGCTGGCGGCCAGTGCCGTCACCGTCGCCCTGTCGACCACCACGATCCTGACCTCCCCCGCTCCGGCCGCCTTCGCAGCGACCGGCCCCTTCGCCGGGAACCGTGGGCTGCGCATCACCGACGAGCAGGTGCGGGGCGAGGTCCGTGCCGCCGAAGTCGCCGCGTTCGGACGCCCGGCCGCAGAGGCGATGGCCCGGGACCGGATCGGTCTTCGGGCCGTCCAGACCGGCTACCCGCAGACCACCCGCACCAACCGGTTCAACATGCTGACCAGGACGCAGGGGGAGTTCAACAGCACCTTCGACCCCGCGCAGTTCGGGCAGTTCAAGCAGTACATCCCCTCGCCCGAGTTCGCGGACCACATCGCGTTGCTGCCCACCGGCAAGGTGCTGATCTTCTCCTTCGAGTCCGTCGAGGACAACCCTCAGAAGGAGACCGCACCCACCGACGTCATCGGCAGCCAGAACGCCGGCCGTGCGTACCTGTGGACGCCGCCCACCAACGACACGGACCCGGGCGAGTTCAAGGCCGTCCCGCCGCCGGTCGTCAACATGCCGGACGGCCTGGACGAGCCGCGCCCCGCGCCGTTCTTCTGCGCCGGCCACTCCTACCTGCCCAACGGCATGGTCGGCGTCTTCGGCGGCAACCTCGGCGGCAACGGCGGCACCGGCGCCAAGCTGGCCCTGGTCTTCGACCCGTGGACCGAGACCTGGCACCAGCAGCAGGACATGTCGGTCGGCCGCTGGTACCCGAGCGTGGTCACCGGAGCAGACGGCCGGCAGACCATCATGTCCGGCCAGTCCGAGCTCGGCTTCGGCACCCCGACCCCGGTCATCGAACGCTTCCCGGCCAAGGGCACCGACGTCTCCTACGACAAGTCGAAGGCGCCCGACAACATCGCGCTGGACCAGTGGAAGGCGGACGCCCCGTACCGGATGGACTACCCGCACCTGTTCTCGCTCGGGGACGGCAAGATCTACGGGTTCGGCCGCAGTTCCGACCAGCAGTTCGTCTTCGACCCGGCGAACGAGACCCGCGACTCACTGCCCAGCCGGCCCGACAGCTTCCCCCGCCTGTACGGCTCGGCCGTCGCCCTGCCCAACGGCACCAACGGCCCGGACTCGGTGCTCGTCCTCGGCGGCAACCACAAGGACCCCAACACCTTCAAGTTCTCGGGCGGCCAGTGGACCAAGGACAAGCCGAGGAACCTCGGCCGCGCCCAGGACGACACGCTCATCTTCCCCAACGGCAACCTGTTCACCGTCAACGGGGCCGTCGGCATCCGCGACTACGGCCTCGGCGACTACAACCCGAACGTTCCCGACGACAGGTTCCGCCAGGTCGAACTGCGGGACGCCGACGGCAACTGGACCCTCGGCCCGAAGCAGCGGCTGCCGCGCGGCTACCACTCCAACGCGGTGATCCTGCCCGACGGCCGGATCATGGTCACCGGAGACGAGCTCCAGCAGATCGCCAACAACCCGGACATCAAGGCCGGCAACAACGGCACCATCGAGATCTACGAGCCGCCGTACCTGCACCAGCCCGGTGGCCGCCCGGACATCCGGACGGCGCCGACCGACCCGGTGGGCTACAACACCACGTTCCGGATCAACACCAACTCGCCGACCCAGGCCGCCCGTGCCGTCCTGCTCGCACCCATCACCTCCACGCACTCGGTGGACACCAGCCAGCGCCGCCTGGAGCTCAAGCTCGTGAGCCGCGCGGGCAGCCAGCTCGTGTTCCAGAGCCCGGCCTCGGCCGCGGACGCCCCTCCCGGCTGGTACATGCTCTTCCTGCTCAACGACGCCGGGGTGCCCAGTGTGGCCAAGTGGATCCAGCTGGCCCCGAACGCCTGACCCCCAACACCTGACCCCACCCCGACGGAGCCGACGAACGGATCAATCCATGGCGGACCTGAGCCTGCGTCAAGACACCGAGATCCAGGGCGACATCCTCGCCGGATTCAAGAAAGACCACATGACACTGCTCCTCCTCCAGTTCAGTGACGCTTCGGCGGCGCGGAGCTGGCTGGAGAAGATCACTCCCAAGATCGCCACCACCCAGGAGGTCGCCAGGTTCAACGAGACCTTCAGCGAAGCCCGCCAGGCCTCCGGCGGCAGCGACCCGACGGCGCTCAAGGCCACCTGGCTGGGCCTCAGCTTCACCTACCAGGGCCTGCAGTTCCTCACCGGGCAGCCGGACCTCCTGAAGGCCGAGGCCAGGACCGGCGACACACTGGAGGCCTTCATCCAGGGCCCGGCCGACCCGAACCGCTCGATCGCGCTCGGCGACACCGACGACAACGACCCGAAGCACTGGCTGTTCGGCTGCGCCACCAAGCCCGTCGTCCACGCGGTGCTCACCATCGCCTCCGACACCGCCGCCGGCCTCGACAGCGCGGTGAAGGAGCAGAAGCAGACCGTCGGCCAGGCCGGCGCGGTCGTCGTCTACGAGCAGGAGGGCACGCACCTCGCGGGCGACAAGAAGGGCAAGGAGCACTTCGGCTTCAAGGACGGGGTCAGCGAGCCGGAGGTCGAGGGCTTCGACGAGCCGGACCCCAACCGATCCACCGGCAAGGATCCCGACAAGGTCTTCTACTCGAAGAAGCACCCCGGCACCCGGATCATCCCGGCCGGTGAGTTCGTCATCGGGAAGAAGCTCACCTCGGCGCACGACCAGGGCACCGCCGCGGTCAAGACCGTTCCCGCCTGGATGCACGACGGCTCCTTCCAGGTGGTGCGCCGCCTGGAGCAGGACGTCGCAGGCTGGTGGGCGCAGGTCGACACCCAGCTGCGCCGGCTGAAGGACCTCAAGGCGGTGCCGGAGGACACCAGGCGGGACTGGTTCGCCGCCCGCCTGGTGGGCCGCTGGCGCAACGGCGCGCCGGTGTGCAAGTACCCCGACCAGCAGCCCGGCGACCCGGCCGCGGGATCGGACAACGACTTCAAGTACCTGGGCGACCCGGACGACCCCGACGGCCTGATCACCCCGCTCTTCTCCCACCTGCGCAAGACCAACCCCCGGGCCGGACTCGCCGACGGCGTACCGGTCGACGAGGCCTTCATCGACGCCCGCCGGATCATGCGCCGCGGTGCCCCCTACGGAAAGCCCTTCGACCCGACCAGCGACATCCCCGAGTACGGCCCCGACGCCGAGCGTGGCCTGCTCTTCGTCTGCTACCAGGCCGACCTGGTGGCCCAGTTCGAGTTCATCCAGGCCAACTGGATCAACGACCCCGACTTCCCGCCCGGGCGCGCGGCCAAGCCCGGTCCGGACCCGCTGGTCAGCGGCCAGCTCGCCACCGTGAACGACGGCCGGGTCAGCTGGGAGGGCCGGTCCCCGGCGGGCGAGCGGGCGACCACGGGTCTGGACTTCCGGCCGTTCGTCCAGACCCGTGGTGCGCTCTACTGCTTCACCCCCTCCATCACCACGCTGCGCCGGCTCGCCCAGGGCCGACTCAACGGCGAGCCCGTCGACGAGAGCAAGCAGCCGGTCGTGGCGCAGAACCTTCCGATGGACTGCGTCCTGCCGCTGCCCGACGTGGACGGCCGCTACTGGACGTTCCAGCAGGGCACGATCCGTCTGATCGGCACCGGGAGCACCGAGGTCCGCCAGCTCACCACCGGCACGGTCGACGACCGCACCGGGGTCGTGGTCAGGAACGTCGGGCCGTACGCGTCCTGGCCCGCGCTGAAGGGCGTCACGCAGATCGACACCATCCTCCCGGTGTTCGACCAACAGGGCGTCAGCGGGAAGTGCGACTACTGGGTCTTCCACACCGTGGGAGGCGACCAGGTCTACCGCTACGTCTCGATCGACGCCTCCGAGCCGTACGCGAGCCGGGTGGTGGCCGAGGACCAGCCGGTGAGCAGGTGGAGTTCGTTCGGCGGGACGACTCCCGTCACGCACGTGGACGCCTTCCTGCCCGTCCCCGACATGCGGCCCGCCGGGGACGGCTCGCACTGGTACTGGGTGTTCCACAACACCCCGGCGGGCCAGCGCTACCGGCTGATCTCCATCGGCCGCTCCGGCCGGGCGTACCCGGACCGGCTCCAGCGGGACGACCGGCAGCTCAGCCTCTGGCGCTCGTTGGAGGGCGTCACGCGGGTGGACGCCTTCCTGGCCGTGCCCGGCAGGGACGACCCGAGCGGTGGCCAGCACTGGCAGTGGGTGTTCCACCAGGACAAGTACCGGGTCATCATGATCAACCACGGCGGCAACCACCAGGACGACCTGCTGCGCGAGGACCGCCCGACCGCGGTTTGGTGCCGCCAGCCGTAACCGTCCGCCCGGGAGCACGGGGAGAAGTACGACTTCGGGTCCCGGCCGCAGCGGTGGCCAGGACCCGAAGTCGTGAACGGCGTACGGCGTCAGAGCGAGGCGAGGATTCCGCAGAGTGCGAGGAGGCCGCAGATGCCGAGGTTGACGAGCTTGTGGGAGAGGAAGACGGCGGCGAACCCCCGGATGGTCGCGCTGGGCCAGTAGTAGGCGGCGGTCGGGGCGCCGAAGACCTGGCCGTTGACGCCGGTCTTCCGGGCCGTGAGCGCGGCTCGGAAGGCGTGGAAGTTGTTGGTCGCGAACGAGGCGTCCTGCGGGCCGCGCGACTACCGCAGCTCCGGGGGGAGCAGGGTGGCGAGGCCGTCGAGGACCCGTGCGACGCAGAACTCGAAGCGGGCGTCCATGTCGGGCTCGGTGAGGTCGCCGGCGAGTTCGACCAGGGTGGGGAACTCGTCGGCGGGCAGGGAGCGGAAGCGGTCGGCCGCGGCGTCCACGGCGTCCCGCCGGCTGCTGTTGCCCGTGGCTTCGGCGGCGGAGATCGGCGCCTGCTCCTGGAGGACGAAGCCCTGGACGAAGGTCCCGAGCAGGTAGGTGACCATCGCGGCGTCCGCGTTGGAGAAGCCGGCCTCGCGGAGGCGGTCGAGCTGGTCCTCCAGGATCGCGAGCATGTGCGGGCCCAGGCCCATCCGGCCCGCCACGACCTTGGCGGCGTCGCGGTTGTCGAGCAGCAGCTGACGGTGGCGCAGGCAGTACGCGTGGAGCTGCTCGCGCCAGCCGCCCTCGCGCGGCGGCGGTTCGGCCCTGCTCATGATCGCGTCGTTGAGGAGGTCGATCAGTTCCTCCTTGTTGCGCACGTGCCAGTACAGCGAGGCGGCCTTCACGCCGACCTCGGCGGCGACCTTGCGCATCGACAGCCCCGCGAGGCCGTCCCGCTCCAGGACCTTCAGTGCCGCCTGCGCCAGCGCCTCCCTGGTCAGCGCCGGTGTGGTGCCCTCGTTCTCCGGCATGGGTGTGTGGACGCCTCCTGTGGTCGGACCGGGTCGTCCGGTGCCGTTCCGGCACTCTCCCGGGGTCCTCACGATATCCCGCTTGCAATCTAACGGTGTCAGGGGCAGTCTTGGCGTGCCATTGCAGCCCCTAACGCCGTTAGGGGCGGAAGTCTGGAGGGAAGTCCGATGAAGGAGCCGGGGGAGCCGGGCGCGCGACGCAAGCGGCTCGCGCTCTTGACGCTCTGCGTCACCATGTTCATGTCCATGCTGGACAACGTCATCGTCAACAACGCCCTGCCCCGGATCGGGCAGGACCTGGACGCCGGCATCAGCGGCCTGCAGTGGGTCGCGGAGGGCTACAGCCTCGTCTACGCCGCGCTCGTCCTCACCGGCGGCGCACTCGGCGACCGCTACGGCCGGACCCGGGTGTTCCGCCTCGGCCTCGCCCTGTTCACGGCCGGCTCCGCCGTCGCCGCGCTCGCCGGGACGATCGAGGTGCTGGTCGCCGCCCGGATGCTCCAGGGCGTCGGCGCCGCGCTGCTCACCCCGGGCAGCCTCGCCATCCTGCGGACGGTCTTCACCGAGGAGCGCGAGCGGGCCAGGGCGATCGGCACCTGGTCCGGCGTCTCCGCGCTGGGCCTGTCCGTCGGCCCGGTGGTCGGCGGTCCGATGGTCGAACACCTCGGTTGGGCCAGCGTGTTCTGGATCAACGTGCCGATCGGCCTCGTCGGACTCGTGCTCGCCGCCCGGGTGCTCCCCGACATCGCCCCGCGCCCCCGGCGGATCGACCTCGGCGGCCTCGCCCTGTCCGCGGCCGGCCTCGGCGCGCTGGTCTACGCGCTGATCGAGGGGCCGTCCCGCGGCTGGACCGACACCCGCGTGCTCGCCTGCGGCGCCGCCGCGGCCGTGCTGCTCGCCGGCTTCCTGGCGCTCGAACTGCGGCTGTCCCAGCCCATGCTGGAGCTGCGGCTGTTCCGCGACGGGGCGCTGTGCGGCGCGCTGCTCAGCGGATTCATGGTCAGCTTCGGGATGTTCGGCGCGCTGTTCTTCCTGCCACTGCTCATGCAGGGCGTGCTCGGCTGGGCCCCCTCGGACGCGGGTTACGCGGGGCTGCCGATGACCGCGATGATCGTGTTCGCGGCGCCGCTCTCCAGCCGCCTGACCAGCACGTACGGTCCCCGGCTGCCGCTCGTGCTTGGTGTCTCGCTGTGCGCGGTGGGTCTCTTCGGGCTGTCCTTCCACGGTGAACGGGCCCACTACGTCGAGTACTTGTGGACGCTGTTCACCATGGGCCTCGGCATGGGGATGACGTTCACCCCGGTGTCGATCGCCGTGTTGCAACGGGTGCCCCCGGCCGAGACCGGGATGGCCTCGGCGACCATCAACACGCTCAGGGAACTCGGCGGCGTCCTCGGGATCGCGGTGCTCGGTGCCATCCTGACGAACCGGATGACGGACACCCTCACCGCCTCCCTGCACCGGCTCGGAGTCCCGGCCGGCGCCGTCGGCCCGATCGCGGATGCGCCCGCCGGGGCGGCCGGGCACGGCGCGGGGGCGGCCGACGCCCTGCCCGCCCCGGTCCGGGCGGCGGTGGACGGCGCCTTCGTCGACGGCGTCCACCTCGCGCTGCGCTGCGGCGCGGGCGCGCTCGCCGTCGTCGCCGTCCTGGTCGCGCTGCTCCTCGGCCGGGCCCGCCCGGTCGCCGCCCCGCCGGTGAACGAGGGCGCCGGGCACGGCGGCGAGCACACTCCCGTATCCGACACCGAGGCTCACGCCCGGTGACGACGTCACCGGGCGGGTCTCACCTGATCCCCTCGACCGCCGCCTGCGCCGCCCGGGCCAGCTCCCGCCGCGCGCCCCAGCGGGTGGGCTGCGGCTCGGGGGCCGGGATCGGCGGCAGGAACGTCACCTCGGCGACGAGCCCGCGCACCGCGACCACCCGGGCGAGCGAGGTGAGCAGCCCGTCGTCGCCGACGAAGGCGGGCGCGCTGGTCGGCCGGCCGTCCGCCAGCCGGTAGCGGATCGTCACCGGCTGGACGAAGGCGCCCGTGTCCACCGCGGCCTGGAAGAGCGCCGGACGGAACCGCCCGCTCTCCCGCCCGCACCACGTCGACCCCTCCGGGAAGACGATCACCGGGTGGCCCGTGCGCAGCTCCCGGGCGACCGCCTCGACCGTGTCCGGCAGGGTGCGCAGCCGGTCCCGGTCGAGGAACACCGTGCCGCCCCAGGCGACCAGCGGCCCGAGCACCGGCCAGCGCCGGACCTCGGTCTTCGCCAGCGAGCGGCCCGGCCGCCCGGCGGCGATCAGCGGGATGTCCAGCCACGACACGTGGTTGGCCACCACGAGCATGCCGCCGCCGACCGCGCCGGTGGGCTTGTCGAGGTGGACGGTGACCCCGAGCGAGCGCAGCAGCGTGCGGGCCCACAGCCGGATCATCCGGTCCCGCGGCTCGTGCGGGAGGAAGCGGACCGGCAGGGTGAGCGCGATGCCCACGAGCACCGCCGCCAGGCAGACCGCGAGCCGCAGCGCCCGCCGGAGGTGCGGGACCTCCGGCGAGGCCTCGACGAGGCAGGTCTCCGGGCGGCAGGGCGCGGTGGGGAGCCAGACACTCATGCGCCCGCCTCTCCCCCAGCCGCCGGCCGGGGGGACCCCCACCGCTCGCCGAGCGCTTCGCGCAACGCGCACCTCTCGATGGTGAGTTCGCTCCGCTCACTCACTTCGCGGCGCCCGACGGCAGGCCGGGCACGCCGGCGAGGAAGTGCCGCAGGTAGCGCGGGTCGGTGCGCTCCAGCGACAGCAGCACGTAGAGGTCGGCGCAGTCGAAGTCCGGGTCGTGGGCGGGCTCGCCGCAGACCCAGGCGCCGAGTCGCAGGTAGCCGCGGAGCAGGGCGGGCAGCGCGCCCCGCTCGGCGCGAGGCACGCCGGTGGCGCCCCAGGGGCGGTGCGGGGTGACGCGGTACTCGGCGGGGGCCAGGTACTTGGCGCTGACGGTGTCCCAGACCCGGGCCGCGGTGGCGCCGCAGTCGTCGAGCGGGACGGAGCAGCAGCCGCCCAGCCAGGTGTTGCCGGTCTCGGCCATGTAGCGGGCGATGCCGCCCCACATGAGGTTGATGACGGCGCCGTTGCCGCGGTGGTCGGCGCTGACGCAGGAGCGGCCGACCTCGACCAGGCCGGGGCGGACCGGGGCCAGCGCCGAGAGGTCGAACTCGCCGTCGGAGTAGAGCCGTCCGGCCCGGCGGGCGGCCTCGGGGCGCAGCAGCCGGTAGGTGCCGACGACGGCGCCGTCCTCGCCCTCGCGGACCAGCAGGTGATCGCAGTGCTCGTCGAAGGGGTCGACGTCCAGGCCGGCGACCGGGCTGTGCAGGACGGCGCCGAGCTCGTCGGCGAACACCTGGTGGCGCAGCCGCTGGGCGGCGCGGACGTCGTCCTCGTCGCGGGCGAGGGAGACGGTGTAGGCGGGCGCGGGTCGGGGAGCCTGGCGCGGGGCGGGCACCGCCGGGGTGTCGTGGGTGGGGGCGACTGCGGTCGGAGTGTACGTGGGGACGGTGGTCATGGCGGACCCTCCAGGGCAGCACGGGCGGCGGTGCCGCGGTTCTCGTGGCACCGGCCCGGTTCGCACCCGTTGGGCATGGGCGCGAACCGGTCACTGTATGTCTCTCCGGGTCGGCTGGAATCCACGTTGCCGTTCGGCGGAGGGCAGATGTGCAGCTGCTGAATGGGACCACCCGTGCCCGGGCGGTCATCTGCCGGGCACCTGCGGGTCGTTCGATGCTCTACGGGTGGGGGTGGAAGCGGACGGACGCCGTCAGTACGCCCGCCACCCCTGCGGCTCGACCCCGCCCGGGACGGCGTCGGCCGGTCCGTACGGCTCGCGGGTGAGCACGAAGGACCCGAGGTCGAGGTGGCCGACCGTGCCGTCGGCGGCCCGGACGACGCGCAGCGTCTCGCCGGCGTAGTAGTTGTCGAGCCCGGTCCAGGTGCCGTCCGGCTCGGCGCGGAAGCGGGAGTTGCGCCCGCCGCCGTTCAGCGGGCCGAGTTCGAGGCCGCGGTCGGCGGTGAGCCGCAGCGCGTGCGGCGCGGCGCCCCAGTACCAGGGGCCGGTGAGCGCGAGCAGGTCCTGGTCCACCTCGCGCAGCGGGCGCCAGGGCTCGGGCAGGCGCGGCTCGTGCTCGGCGGTGATGGCGATCAACTGGGCGGCCAGCAGCGGGGTGTTGGTGCCGCTGGTCGCGTTGGCGAGGGCGAGGGCCGCGAGGCCGTCCCGCTCGCTGACCCAGAGCCCGGCGACGAAGCCCGGCATCGAGCCGCTGTGCCCGTACAGCACCCGGTCGTTGTGGCGCATGAGTTGCAAGCCGAGGCCGTAGGCGGTGGTCCAGTCGGGGTTGTCGGGGCCGACGGCCGGGCGGCGCATCTCGGCGATGGTGTCGCCGCGGAGCACCTTCTCGTCGCCGTCGGCGAGGAAGGCGGCCCAGCGGGCCAGGTCGGCGGCGGTGGACCAGAGTTGGCCGGCCGGGCCCATGAGCCCGGTGTCGGTGAGGGGCTCCGGCAGCATGACGTCGGCCCACGGGTGGACGGCGAAGCCGCCGGCGTGCGGATGCTCGGGCAGGAGCGTGGTGCGGTCCATGCCGAGCGGGGCCAGCACCTCGCGCCGTAGCACCTCGCCCCAGGGTTCGCCGCGCAGCTTCTCGACGAGCGCGCCGAGCAGGGCGTAGCCGGGGTTGGAGTAGTGGTGGCGGCGTCCGGCCGGGTGCTTGAGCGGGTTCCGCGCTTCGAGCAGGTCGCCGAGGGCGGGCCGCAGGGCGCCGTCGGTCCGCTCCCACCAGGGCCCGGGCGTCTCGGCGGCGAGTCCGCCGGAGTGCGCGAGCAGCTGGGCGAGGGTGGCGCCGTCGGCCGGGGTGCCGGGCAGGTGGCGGGCGAGCGGGTCGGCGAGGTCCAGCAGGCCCTCGTCGCGCAGCCGCAGGACCAGGACGGCGACGAAGGTCTTGGTGAGCGAGCCGATCCGGTACTGGACGTCGGGGGTCGGCGCGTGCCCGTCGACCATGCTGCGGGCCCCGCTCCAGACGAGGCGGCCGCCGCGCACCACCGCGGCGACCAGGGAGGGCGTCCGGCCCTCGGCCTGGGCCACGGCGGTGCGGTGGAACAGGGCGCGGCGGGTGCTGGACAGCAGCTCGTCGGACAGGTCGGTCATGTGGTTTTCCGGATTGCTCATGGACGGACAGTAGTCCAGTCCGGCGAGCGTCTCCGGTGATCAACGGTCCTGCGACGAACGGTCCCGCGAGGAACGGCCGTACAAGCGGTTGAGGCTCGGCTTCCAGTGGCGGGACTCCGGGAAGCCCGGCAGCGGCGGGAGTTCGGGCCGGTGCAGCCACGCGTCGAACAGCTCCGTGAGCGACCCCTCCGTGTAGCGGGAGGCGTGCCCGACCAGGTCGGCGGTGGCCACGACGCCGTGCCGGTGGATGCTCGTCCAGTCCTTCAGCATCCCGAAGAAGGCGCCATCGCCGAGTGCGCACCGCAGCGCGTGCACGGCGAGGCCGCCGCGCTGGTAGAGCCGGTCGTCGAACATCAGCTTCCGGCCCGGGTCGGCGAGCCGGAGGTCCTGCGGGAGCCCGGCCAGCAGGGAGTGCGCGGCGGCGGCGTGGGTGGCCGCGGCGGGGCCGCCCGCGTGCTCGGACCAGAGCCACTCCGCGTACTTGGCGAAGCCCTCGTTCAGCCAGATGTGCCGCCAGTCGGCGATCGTGACGCTGTTGCCGAACCACTGGTGCGCGAGCTCGTGCGCGATCAGCCGCTCCCGCTCCCAGCCGCCCCCGAGGTGGTTGGTGCCGAAGGTGGCGACGCCCTGCGCCTCCACCGGGACGTCCAGCTCCTCGTCCGCGACGACCACCGCGTACTCGCCGAACGGGTACGGCCCGAACACCTCGGTGAAGTACGCCATCATCGCGGGCTGCCGGCCGAAGTCGCGGGTGAAGGAGGCCACCAGCCGCTCGGGCACGTACCCGGTCTGCGGCACCACCGGGCGCTCGGTGAGCGGCACCGGCCGGTAGTGGCCGATCGACACCGTCACCAGGTACGACGGGGTCGGCGCGCTCTGCTCGTACACCCAGGTCGTGCTGGACGCCCGGGTGGTGCGGGTGAGCAGCCGCCCGCTCGCCACCACCGTGAACGGCGACGGCGTGGTGATCGCTATCTGGTAGGTCGCCTTGTCCGCGGGCCGGTCGTTGCACGGGAACCAGGACGGCGCGCCGACCGGCTGGCTGGCCACCAGCGCGCCCTCCGTCAGCTCCTCCCAGCCCAGGCCGCCCCACGGGCTGCGCACCGGGCGCGGGTTGCCGCTGTAGTGCACCTCGACGGTGAACGCCGCACCCGCCGTGAGCGCCTTCGCCGGACGGACCCGCAGCTTGCCGCCCCGGTGGGTGTAGCGGGCGGCCTTGCCGTCCACGAGCACCCGCCCGATCCGGAAGTCGGCCAGGTCGAGCGCGAACTCGGCGAGCACCGCGTTCGCGACCGCGCTCAGCCGGGCCGAGCCGCCGAGCCGGTTGGGGCCGGGCCGGTAGTCCAGCGCGAGTTCGTAGCGGTGCACCCGGTAGCGGTGGTCGCCGCTGTTCGGGAAGTACGGGTCCGGGGCTCCGGGGGGCGCCGGGACGTGCTTGGGCTTCACGGGGTCGTGCGCTTCCTGCGGGCCGGGACGGGTGGTCATGACGTGGTGCGGACGGATGGTGATGCGGGACGGGTGGTCACGAGGGACGCGGGTGGTAGTCGGTCATGACGTGGTCTGCCACGCCTCGATGGGGTTGCCCAGCCACCGCGTGTCCGCGGGGACGGACTCGGCGCGCATCACCAGCGAGGCCGGGCCCAGCGTGCTGCGCGCGCCCACCGTGCTGCCGGGCAGCACGATCCCGCCCGGGCCCAGGGTGGCGCCCTCGCGGAGGACCACAGTATCCATTCGCATGATCCGGTCGTGGAAGAGGTGGGTCTGCACCACACAGCCCCGGTTGATGCTGACCCCGTCCCCGAGGGTGACCAGGTCGGCCTCCGGCAGCCAGTAGCTCTCGCACCACACGCCGCGCCCGACCCGCGCGCCGAGCGCGCGCAGCCACAGGTTCAGCAGCGGCGTGCCCGGCACCGCGCCGACCAGCCACGGCACGGCCAGCACCTCGACGAAGGTGTCGGCGAGCTCGTTGCGCCACACGAAGCCGCTCCACAGCGGGTGTTCGACCGCCCGGAACCGGCCGACCAGCACCCACTTGGCCACCACCGCGACCGCGCAGGCCACGCCGCCGGCCGCCAGCAGCACCGGGCCCGACAGCGCCGCGGCCAGCAGCGCCGAGGAGCCGGCCAGCCAGGACAGCGCCGCGACGGTCAGCACGCCGAGCGCCCCCGAGGCCAGCACGGGCAGCAGCCGGCCCAGCTCGACCAGTCCGCGCGCCCACAGCAGCCGGGCCGGCGGCTCGTAGGTGAGGCTCTGGTCCGCCTCGTCCGCCGCGCGCGGCAGCCGCATCGGCGGCATGCCCAGGTACGACCCGCCCTTCTTGGCGTTCTCCGGCGTCGCCGACAGCACCCCGACCAGACCCCGCTTGGGCACGGCCCGCCCGGGCGCCGTCATCCCCGAGTTGCCGAGGAAGGCCCGCTCGCCGACCTTCGCCTCCCCGAGGCGCACCCAGCCGCCGCCGAGCTCGTACGGCGCCATCAGGGTGTCGTCCGCGAGGAAGGCGCCGTCACCGACCGTCGCCAGGCTGGGCAGCGCCAGCACCGTGGACACCTCGGCGCCCCGGCCGACCCGCATCCCGAGCGCGCGCAGCCACAGCGGCGTGACCAGGCCCGCGTACAGCGGGAACAGCACCTCGCGGGCGCGGTCCATCAGCTGGGTGACCGTCCACGCCTGCCACCCGACCCGGCCGTGCAGCGGGTGCACCCCCGGCACGAGGCCGATGCTCAGCAGCCGGACGGCGGCCACCAGCTGCGCCGCGTACACCCCGCCGTACGCCAGGGTCGCGGGCACCAGCCCGAGCAGGGCGCCGCGCACGGCCGTGTCGAGGTCGTCGCCGGGGCGGACGAACAGGGCGAGCAGCGTGAGGGCGGCGGCCGCCGGCAGCACCGGCAGCAGGCTCAGCGCCGCGCCGCTGGCGCCGTACATCGAGGCCCAGCGGGCCCGGCGGACCGGCCGTTCCTTGGGCCAGACGCGCTCCGCGCGGCCCAGCTTGACGGCGGGCGCGCCGCCCCAGCGCTGGCCGGTCGGTACCTGGCCGGTGACGCTGGAGCCCGGCACCACCTGGGCGCGCTTGCCGACCTTGGCGCCCGGCAGCAGCGTCGACCGGGTGCCGACCACGGCGCCGGAGCCGACCTTGACCTGGCCGACCTCCAGCCGGTCCCCGTCCAGCCAGTAGCCGCACAGGTCCACCTCCGCCTCGACCGCGCAGCCCCGGCCCAGCTTGAGCATGCCGGTGACCGGCGGCAGCGAGTGCAGGTCCACCTCGGGCGCGACCTTCGCGCCCAGCACGCGGGCGTAACGCACCAGCCAGGCCCCGGACAGCTCGGTCGCGCCGCTCACCTCGGCGAGCCGCTCGGCGGCCCACAGCCGCAGGTGGGCGCTGCCGCCGCGCGGGTAGCTGCCCGGGTGCAGGCCCCGCAGAAGCGCTCGGGAGCCGCCGGCCGCGATCGCGAGCCGGCCCGCCGGGGTGTACAGCGCGAGGGCGCCCGCGCCGACCGCCCACCAGGAGGCGGTGGGGGCCCACGGGTAGTCGCCGAGGTGGGAGAGCAGGTTGCCGGCGGCCAGCAGGGCGACCGTCCAGCGCAGGCCGACCACGGTGAACAGCGGCACCATCAGGAGCAGTTGGAGCAGCTTGGCCCTGGTCGGCACCAGGGTGACGATCCGGGCCTCGCCCCCGTCGGCGGCGGTGCGCTCCAGGTGGCGGGCGAGCTTGCGCAGCGTCGGGTGCTGGTAGATGTCGAGGACGGCCGCGCTCGGGTAGCGGGTGCGCAGCAGCGTGGTGAGCCGGGCGGCGGCCAGGCTGCCGCCGCCGATCGCGAAGAAGTCGTCGCGCGGGCCGCTGACCGTGACCCCGAGGATCTCGGACCACTGCTCGGCCAGCCAGGCCTCGGTGCCGTACAACTGCTCGGCGGGCCCGGCGGCTTCCAGGTCGGGCAGCGGCCAGGGCAGGGCGCCCCGGTCGACCTTGCCGGACGTCCGGGTGGGTAGCGTGTCGACCGGCGCGAGCAGCGGGACGAGTGCGGCCGGCAGCTCGGCGCGCAGCCGCTCGACGGCCTGCTCGCGGTCGAAGCCGTCCTGCACGACCAGGTAGCCGACCAGCAGCTGGTTGCCTCCGCGCGCGGTGCGGACGGCGGCCGCCGCACCCGCGACGCCCGGCAGCGCCTGGAGCGCCGCGTCGACCTCGCCGAGCTCGATCCGGCGCCCGCCGAGCTTGATCTGCTCGTCGGTGCGGCCGAGGAACAGCAACCCGGCCGGGTCGGCCTCGACGAGGTCGCCGCTGCGGTAGGCGCGCTCCCAGCCGAGCGAGGGCAGCGACGCGTACTTCTCGGCGTCCTTCTCCGGGTCCAGGTAGCGGGCCAGGCCGACGCCGCCGATCACCAGCTGGCCGGTGCCACCGGGGGCGACCGGCTCACCGGCCTCGTCGACCACGGCGAGGTCCCAGCCGTCCAGCGGCAGGCCGATCCGCACCGGGCCCTCGCCCGTCAGCAGGGCGGCGCAGGCGACCACGGTCGCCTCGGTCGGGCCGTAGGTGTTCCACACCTCGCGGCCCTCGGTGACCAGCCGCTGCACCAGCTCGGGCGGGCAGGCCTCGCCGCCGAAGATCAGCAGCCGCACCTCGTTGAGCGCCTCGGCCGGCCACAGCGCGGCCAGCGTCGGCACCGTGGAGACCACGGTGATCTCCTGGTCGGCCAGCCACGGGCCGAGGTCGGCGCCGCTGCGCACCTGTGAGCGGGGCACCGGCACCAGGCACGCGCCGTGCCGCCAGGCCAGCCACATCTCCTCGCAGGAGGCGTCGAAGGCGACGGACAGGCCGGCCATCACGCGGTCGCCGGGGCCGATCGGCTCCTCCTGGAGGAAGAGCGCGGCCTCGGCGTCGACGAAGGCGGCGGCATTGCGGTGGGTGACGGCGACGCCCTTGGGGCGGCCGGTGGAGCCCGAGGTGAAGATGATCCAGGCGTCGTCGGCGGGGGTGGGGCGGCTTTCCGCCGGGCTCCGGCGTTCCGCCGTGTCCGGGCGTTCCGCTGTGCCTCGGCGTTCCGTCGTGGTGGTGAGGGCGCGGCCGGCGCCGAGGACGGCGGCGACGGCGGCCTCCTCGAACACCAGCTGGGCGCGCTCGTCCGGGTCCTCGGCATCCACCGGGACGTAGGCGGCGCCGGCCGCGAGGACGGCGAGGATCGACACGTACAGGTCGTTGGTTCCGGACGGGACGCGCACGCCCACGCGGTCGCCGGGGCCGATCCCGGTGGCGGTGAGGCGGCGGCGCAGCTGCTCGACCTCGGCGGCGAGCGCGCGGTAGCTGAGCACGGTGCGGCCGTCGTCGAGGGCGGGCTCGTTGGGGTGGGCGCGCACGGTGGTGTCGAGGATGTCGACGAGGGTGCGGGGTGCGGGGGCCGGGCGGCCTGGGAACAGGGCCTGGCCTGGCGTGCTGTTCTGCTCCGGCTGGTTCGGTTCAACCGGCTGGTTCGTTTCACCTGTCATGGCAGCCCGTCGCTCCTCGTCCTCGCCCCGTTCCACTCCGGGGCTGGAGTAGACAACCGACCGATGGTAGCCCGGGGGTGCGGTCGGTGACGGGTTCTGTACTGGCCGGTAGTCGAGGCAACTTGGCGATCAGTGACTGAATCTGACTCAACATCAGTCATTAACTGTGTCGTGGTGGTGCCTATGTGACTGAACGTCAGTTATTTTGACTGACCGTCAAGTTTCGATCGGCATCGTGAGGCATGCCACATCGCACAGTGCTCCGTTCGGGTGGCGGGCCCGGGATTTCGGCCCTCCCGGCCGCTGTTCGGGCCCGCCGTGCCTGCGGAGAGGATCGGGGGAATCAGCGGAAGAGGGGCAGGTTCTCCTCCAGGAAGGCCGGCAGGGTGCGCGGGGCGCGCCCGGTCAGGCGGGTGATCGTCGGGTCCGGCTCCTCCCGGCGGATCGTTGCGAGCCGCTGGATCTCCACCACGTGCGTGGCCAGCCAGCCCGGCATCCCGGCCCGCGTCACCAGGTGGGCGCGCAGCTCGTCGGGGGAGAGGTCGACGTAGTGGACCGGCCAGCCGAGCAGTTCGCCGAGCAGCCCGGTCAGTTCCGGGTAGCTGTACGCCCGCCCGCCGGTGAGCTCGTACGTGCCGCCCGCCAGCTCCGGCCGGGTGAGCACGTCCGCGGCGATGTCGCCGATGTCCCGGACGTCGATGTAGTTGCAGCGCGCCCGCCCCATCGTGCCGTGCACCACCCCGGCCGCGGCTATGCCGGGCGAGAGCAGCAGGAGCTTCTGCATGAACGCGTACGGGCGCAGCACGGTGGCGGTGACGCCGGAGGCGCGCAGATGCTCCTCGATCCGGTGGTGGCCGCGCGAGACGGCGACGGGGGAGCACGGCTCGGCGGCGGGGGCGGAGATCTTGACGATGTGCTCCACGCCGCACTCCTTGGCGACGTCGATGGCGTGCAGTTCGTGCTCGACCTGGCGGGGGCCGTTGGCCATGGTGAGGAACAGCTGGTGGGCGCCCCGGAGCGCGGTGTGCATCGACTCGGGGTCGGCCGCGTCGGCGAAGACCGGCTGGGTGAGGGTGCGGGTCCGTTCGTCGAGGGAGGCGGCCAGGCGGGCGGGGTCGCGGCTGAGCGCGCGGGTCGGCGCGCCCAGGGCGGCGAGGCTGCGGAGGGCGGCTCCGCCGGTGGTGCCTGCGGCGCCCATGATGGCGATCATGCGGTCCGCCTTTCGGAGTGCGGGGTCGAGGGGTGCGGGCTTGCGGGGTGGGGGCTTGCGGCGGGTGGGGCGGCCCGGTGCTGGGGGGTGCGGCGTGGGCGGCCGGCGCGCCAGCGCAAGGTGATGAGGGTTGCGGCGATCGCCGAGGAGACCGGCAGGTCGACGGGCAGGCGGCTGGGCCACGCCCGGTCGGCCAGGGCGGGTATCCGGGGCAGCCAGTGCGCGCCCGCGAGGCCGAGGGTCAGGGTGACGGCGGCTGCGCCTGCGGCGAGGACGATCGCGACCAGGACGCGGGGCGCGCGGGCCGCCCAGGAGTGGGCAGGGCGGTGCCGCAGCCGGGCGCCGATCGCGGCGGCGACGACGGCGGACGTGCCGGCGATCGTGGTGACGGCGGCGACCGTCAGCTCGGGCCGGCGGGTCGCGACGCCGCCGAGGCCGGCCATGAGGGCGGGCATGGCGTAGGCGGTCAGGACCTCGCGCCAGAGGGTGAACGGCGGCGGTGCGCCGGGGGCCTTCGTACTCAACGGGCGTCCTTCCTGTCGGGACTAGTGATGAGGTGGCTAACTATTAGGGTGGAATCTGATTAGTTGGCTAACTTTTTGGGTGTGAGGTGGGCCGCAGCGGGTTGCTGCGGCCTGTCGGGGGTGATCAGTCGCTGGTCAGTGCGTCGATGCCCTCGACCACGCGGGCCAGGAGGTCGAGGAAGGTCGTGCGCTCCTCGACCGAGAGGCCGTCGACCATGGCCTGCATCCGGCTGTAGTGCTCGGGCGCCATGTCGCGCAGCCGTTGGGCGCCGCGCGCGGTGAGGATCACCACGTTGCCCCGGCCGTCCTCGGTGGACGGGCGGCGGGCCACTAGGCCCTCCCGTTCGAGTCCGTCGACCAGTCCGGTCACGGTCGCCCGTGACACGCCGAGGCTCGCCGCGAGCCGGGAGGGTGACTTCTCGCCGCCGTGGTCCTCCAGGTCGGCCAGCAGTCGGTAGCGGCCGGTGGAGAGCCCGAACCGGCCGAAGTGCGCCTCGCCGGCCTGCCCGAGCCTGGCGCCCGCCGTCATCAGCCTGGCCGCCACCAGCACCGCCTGCGGGTCGGCCGAGAGGCCGTAGCGGGCGATCTGGCGGCGCGCCTGGTCGAGGGTGGGGGCGCCGTGACCGGCGCCTGGTTGCTGCGTCATGGATTTAATATGGCGGCTAATCAGTTGCTCGGTCAAGCCCGGCGGTCCGGGCGTGCCCCGTTGGCACTGCGCGCACGCCGGGGCGGAGCCTTCGGGCTCGCCCCGCCGGTGCTACACGGCGCGCGGCGCGAGGTGGGGCGGGGTCCAGTCGGCGTGCTTCAGGACGGTGCGGACCATCGCGCCGGGCGGGGTGAGGCGGATCGCCGCGTTGCGCAGGCCCACGGCGATCGGGTTGGCCAGCTGCGGCCCCATCCGGCCCGCTCGGCGGGCGTCGCGAGCCACCGTCAGGGTGCGGGGGCGGCGTGCGGCGTCGTAGCGGGTGAGTGCGGTTTCGAGGTTGCTGCTGTCGGCGACGGCGGCCGCGAGCGTCACCGCGTCCTCCAGGGCCTGGCAGGCGCCCTGGCCGAGGTGGGGCGTCATGGCGTGGGCCGCGTCGCCGAGCAGGGCGATCCGACCGACGGCGAAGGAGGGGAGGGGAGTCGCGAGCTCGTTGACGTCGTGGTGCAGGACGGCCTCCGGCCGGGTCGCGGCCAGCAGCGCCGGGATCGGCTCGTGCCAGCGGGCGAACCGGCGGCGGACTTCGGCGAGGGGGTCCCGGTAACGGACGCCGGCCGGGGCGTTGAGGACGGCGTGCCACTCGGCCCGGCCGTCCGGGAACGCGATGTGGCCGAACTCGGCGCCGTGGCCCCAGGTCAGCTCGAAGTCGCCGGTCAGGCCTTCGACCGGATGGTCCGTGATCGCCCGCAGGACGGTCGAGCCGGCGTGGACCGGGCCGGGGTGGGAGGGGAACAGGCGGCGGCGCAGCTTGCTGTTGATGCCGTCGGCGGCCACGACGAGGTCCGCCTCGTGGGCGGTGTCGCCGTAGGTCACCCGGGCCCGGGACGGCGAGACGGTGGCCACGTCCGTGACCTCCTCGCCGATCACGAGGCACTCGGCGGGTATCGCGTCGCGCAGGATCCGGTGCAGGTCGGCGCGCGGGATGCCGACGATCGGCACGCCGAGCTCGCGCTCCAGGGCGACGCCGTCCATCAGGGCGAGGCGGCGACCGTCCGGCGTCCGGGTGCCGCCGGTGTACTGGCGGCGGGAGGCCGCCTCGACCGCGTCGGCGACGCCGAGCGTGGCGAGCGAGCGCATGCCGTTGGCGTGCAGCGAGATGCCCGCGCCCGCGTCGTCCAGGACCGCGGCCCGCTCGACGACGGTCACGTCCCACCCCACCAGCCGGAGCCCGATCGCGGCGGCCAGGCCGCCGATACCGCCCCCGACCACCACTGCGCTGTCGTTGCTCATGGCCGGCCCCTTCCCGTGCCGCGGTGCTGTTTTCTACAGCTGTAGAAGGAGGGTACTACGGGCTTACGGGGGGCTGGTGGGGGGCGGTTGCTGTGGGTGAGGTGGTGTTCGGGACCAGGTAGAAAGGAGGGATGGGGCAGAAGCAGGGTGAGACGCGCGATCGGCGGACGGTGCTGGCGGACGCGGCGATCGGGGTGCTCGCCGACGCCGGGGTGCGGGGGCTGACGCATCGCGCGGTGGACGCGGCGGCGGGGATGCCGGCCGGTACCACGTCGGCCTACCTGCGTACGCGGCAGGCGCTGCTCACGGCCTTGGTGAGGCGTCTGGTCGAGCTGGACCAGGGCGAGCTGCAGTCCTTGGGGGAGCAGGCGTCACTGGTTCGGACTGTTGATGAATTGGTCGATGCCATCGGCGAGTTGACGCGGCGTCGGCTCGTCGGCGAGGGGCGCCGCCGCTCGCTCGCGCGTTACGCGTGTGCGGTGGAGAGTGTCCGTGATCCCGAGCTGCGCGAGATCCTCGTCCCCCGCGAGAACGCGGGGCGTGCCGTTGTCCGCGCCTTTCTCGTCGAGCGGGGCGTCGCCGAACCGGTCGAGCGGACGACGACCCTGCTGGCCTGCATCGACGGGTTGGTCTTCGACCGCCTGGTGGGCGGCGGCGAGGTCCGGGAGGACGAGATCCGCGGCCTGGTCTCCGCTGCGCTGCGCGCCTGACGGGAGGGCGGCGAGGGGGCGAGCATGGTGGACGGGTAGGCAGGTGTTCATCGACGCACTGGCCCGCCGTCACGCGGGAGCCCATCGGCGGGCGCTGGCCGGAGAGTTGATCGCTGCCTGCGCGGAGCGGCCTGTGCGGAGCTGCTGCGCGGAAATGAACCACCTCCTGGCGTGCGCCTCCCGCGACCACGGGCTCGCGGACGTTCAGGGCCGGGCGGAGCGGCTCGGCCCGATCGAGGAGCGCCGGTTCGAGCGGATCGAGGACCTGGTCGGGCCGCGGCGCGCGGTGAACGCCGTCCACCGGGCGCTCGCCGAGGACGACCTCTCCCGGCCGATTCGCGGAGTAAATCAACCGTCAAGTCCCGTTATTCACAGAATAATCCGCAGCGGATTTACGGAGCTCCAAGGTCTTCACACGGAGATCACGGGCTGACAGGCTGGGGCCGCCCTTTCATTCCGGAGGAGGTTCCTTGTCCCGCATATCCACGCTGGCCGGAGCGGTCACCTGTGCACTCGCCCTGGTCACCGGCAGCGCCGTGGCCGCGTCCGCGGCGCCGGTAGACCTGGCGCCGGGGACGGCCGAGGCGAAGGTCGACCCCGTCGCCTGGACACCGTGCAACCCCGACCCGAGCAAGCCGGATCCCGGTGTCTACGACTGCGCCGTCTACCCCGTGCCGATGGACTACGACAACCCGTCCGGTGAGAAGGTCGGCATCGCGATGATGCGCCGCCGGGCGAGCGACCCGGCCAAGCGGATCGGCTCGCTCTTCCTCAACCCCGGCGGCCCGGGCGGCAGCGGCTACCTGTGGGCCACCACCACGCGCTTCGGCCCCGAGGTCCAGTCGCGCTTCGACCTGATCGGGTTCGACCCGCGCGGCGTCGCCCGGAGCAACCCGCTCAAGTGCTTCAAGACGCAGGAGGACGCGGACGCCCTCCAGGCCCGGCTCGTCGGCGTGCCGCTCACCAAGGCCGAGATCAACCAGACCCTGGACGCCGACCAGGACTACACCGACGCCTGCGGCAAGAACGCCGGCCCGCTGATCGAGCACATGTCGACCATCAACGTGGTCCGCGACCTCGACCGGATGCGCCGCGCCGTCGGCGACTCCCAGCTCACCTTCGCCGGCTTCTCGTACGGCACCCTCATCGGCTCCACGTACGCCGCCATGTACCCGAACAAGGTCCGCGCGATCATCGTCGACGGCAACGTCGACCCGGACCTCCGGCTGAGCGACGGCATGGAGTACGACCGGCAGCGGGCCGGCGGCTTCGAGATCGCGCTGGACGAGTTCCTGAAGCGCTGCCAGAGCGCGGGCGCCCCGCGCTGCGCCTTCGGCGAGGGCGACACCCGGGCCAAGTTCGACGGGCTGCGCGACCACCTGCGCACCGGCCCGGTCACGCTGGCCAACGGCAGCAAGGTCACCCTGAGCACGTTCACCGACCAGGTCGCCAACGCGCTGTACTCGCAGTCCCGGCTGGCCGGCCTGGCCAAGCAGCTCCAGGCGCTGTACCAGGCGGTCGAGAAGCCGGCCGCGGCCGCGCTGCTGGCGCCGAAGGCGACCACCGAGGACGACGCGAGCCGGCTCGCGGTGGCCGTGCCGCACGCGCTGCGCGAGGCGCCGGCGGACTCGGAGTACACCGGTGACGACTCGTACCTGGCCGTCAACTGCCAGGACAAGCCGTACCCGTCGAACGACCGGGCCTTCGCCAACGCCGCCCGGAAGTGGGAGGAGGAGTCGCCCACCTTCGGTCGCTTCCAGGCCTTCGACGCGCCCGCGTGCGCGAGCTGGCCGGCCCCGGCGGTCGACGCCGAGCGTTTCACCGGTCCGTGGGACCGGAAGACCGCCAACACCGTGATGGTGATCGGCAACCTCTACGACCCGGCCACCCAGTACACGTTCGCGCAGCGGATGCAGCAGGAGCTGGGCAACGCCGTGCTGGTCAGCGTCGACTCGATCGAGCACTGCGCGGTCGGCCGCAGCAAGGCGCTGAACGAGCTGGTCACCCGCTACCTGGTGGACCAGAAGGCGCCGGCGGCCGGTCAGCTGCTGACGCCGGACCTGGATCCTTTCCCGGCGGTGTGATGACCTGAGGGTATGGCGGCCGGCGGGAATTCTCCGCCGGCCGCTGTTTTCATGCTGATTCGTGAACGGATTCACTCGCGGAACGGATTGCGCCGGCGTGCCGACGCCGGATTCTCGGGACCGCTACCGCCGGTCGAGGGCGGCAGGCGGATCGCTGCGGCCGCTGCATTTTCACGCGCCGGCAGGCAGGGCGGCGAGGGCGCCGATCTCGATGCGGAAGGACGGGTGGAGTCCGGCGACCCGCACCGCACCAACGAACAGGCTGGTGGGCTGGATCCAGATGCTCGTCACGGATCTTGCGACTCGCCGGTCGCGGCAGTCGTTCACCGCAAGGGTGGGCTCATCGGCGCGGCCGCGTTCGACCCGGCGCGGGCGGTGGCCTGGCGGTCGCGCCAGGCCGGGGCGAGAACGGTCAGCATCGCGGCGCCGGTGAGGGTGAAGGCCCAGGCGTAGCCGATCCGTCCCACCAGCCAGCCGAAGGCGAGGGCGCCCGTGGACCAGAGTGGCGGGGCCGCGCCGGTCACCGTACCGGCTCGCCGGCCAGCGGGCGACTGTGGCTGCCGCGGCCGGGCGAACAGCGCCAGGGCGATCAGGCCCGTCTGCGAAGCGGGCACCGCGAGCGGCAGGAAGGTGACGACGATGCCCGCGACGACGGTGGTGGCCGAGAAGACCACGGCGGGCCGCAGCAGTTCGGGTGTGCAGCCCCTCGACCAGACCGACGGGCTCTCCCCGTTCGACCCTGGCCGTCCCGTCCATCCGCATACGGCACCGCCGTGACCCCGCGACGCTGACGCCTCGTCGGCCGGCGCGGCTACACCTCGATGTGCGAGCCCATGATCACCGTGCGGTCGCGGGGGAGGCCGAAGTACTCGGCGGCGTCGGCGGTGATGTAGGAGGTGGCGACGAACAGCCGCTTGCGCCAGGGCGCCATGGTCGGTGCCTTACCGCGCCGGATCTCGATCTTCGACAGGAAGTAGGAGGTCTGGTCGAGCCGGAGCCGGCCCTCGGTTGCGGCCGGGTCGAGCGTTGCCAGCGCGCTGGACACGTCCGGTGTCTCCATGTAGCCGAACCGGGCGGTGACGTGGATGATCCCGTCCTCGGCGTAGCCGAGGTCGTCGACCACGGTCCGCTGGTCCGCCGGGATCCGCGGCACGGGCTCGGTCTCGATGGACAGGATCACCACGTGGTCGTGCCGGACGTGGTTGTGCTCGACGTTGGCCCGCATGGCCAGTGGGGCGGTCCGCTTGCCCCGGTTGAGGAAGACCGCGGTGCCGGGGACCCGGATCGCCGGCACCTGCCCGCTGTGGAGTTGGTCGACGAACTCGCGCAGCGGGCCTTCGTGCCGCTCGCGTTCTGCGGTGACGATCTCCCGGCCGCGCTGCCAGGTGGTCATGACGGTGAACGCGGTGAGGCCGATCAGCAGCGGCAGCCAAGCGCCGTGCAGGAGTTTGGTCGCGTTGGCCGCCACGAACAGCAGGTCCACCGTGAGCAGCACGGTCGCTCCGACGGCGACCAGCCACACCGGCGTGTGCCAGCGGGCCCGCGCGACGTAGAAGAACAGCAGGGTGCTGATGGTGATGGTCCCGGTGACCGCCATGCCGAACGCGAAGGCCAGTGCGGTGGAGCTGCGGAAGGCGAAGACCAGGGTGAGGACCGAGACCATCAGCAGCCAGTTGATCCAGGGGACGTAGATCTGCCCGATGGTGGACTCGGAGGTGTGGGCGATCCGCAGCCTCGGCAGGTAGCCGAGCTGGGCGGCCTGGGAGGTGACGGAGTACGCGCCGGTGATCACTGCCTGGGAGGCGATCACGGTGGCCGCCGTGGCGAGCAGGACCATCGGCCACCGTCCCCAGCCGGGCACGAGCAGGAAGAACGGGCTGCTGATGTTGGCCGGATCGGCGAGGATCAGCGCGCCCTGGCCGAGGTAGCTGAGAACGCAGGCGGGGAAGACGAGGAACAGCCAGCCGCGGGTGATCGACCGGCGGCCGAAGTGGCCCATGTCGGCGTAGAGCGCCTCGGCGCCGGTGACCGCGAGGACGACCGCGGCCAGGGCGAAGAAGGCGGTGCCGAAATGGCCGGTCAGAAAGGTCAGGGCGTAGCTCGGCGAGAGTGCCCGGAGGATCTGCGGGTGGTCGGCGATGCCGGATACGCCGCATGCGCCGATGGCGACGAACCAGGCGATCATCACGGGTCCGAACACCTTGCCCACTGCGGCGGTTCCTCTGCGCTGCACCAGGAACAGCATCACGATGATCGCCGCGGTGAGCGGCACCACGGCGCTTTCCAGGGGCGGCTCGACGACCTTGAGCCCCTCGACTGCGGACAGCACCGAGATCGCCGGGGTGATCATGCTGTCGCCGAAGAACAACGACGCGCCGAAGATGCCGAGCGCGGCCAGCACGGCGGTGGTCCGGCGGCCCCGCTGAGCGCCCGATTGCCGCAGCAGGGTGATCAGCGCCATGATGCCGCCCTCACCGTCGTTGTCGGCGCGCATCGCCAGCAGCACGTAGGTGACCAGGACGATGATCACCACCGACCAGAAGACGAGCGACACCACCCCGTACACGTTCTGCGTGGTGACCGGGACGGGGTGCGGGTCGTCCGGGTTGAACACGGTCTGGAGGGTGTAGATCGGGCTGGTCCCGATGTCCCCGAAGACCACGCCGAGAGCCCCGACCACGAGCGCGAGGCCCGCCGTCCCCCGCGCAACCGGACGGTGTGCCTGCGGCGGTCGCGATGCGGAGCCGCGATCGGCCATGGTGGTCCTCCTCCGTGCGGGCTGCCCTGCGCAGTCCGGTGGTGTTGGGGCGGACGATACCGATCCCGCGCCGCCCAGCGGTCAAAGGCGTGCGACGTTTCGTCTTGACAGGGCGGCAGTTGCGCCGGGGTGCATGTGCTCGCGCCCGGGCCGCGCGTGCCACCGCCGAGGCGGAGACCCTGTCCACCCTGGCCGGCAGCGTGTGAGCGCCACGGGGAGTGGGCCACCTTCATCTCCGTGGTCGTCCCCGCTCGTGCAGCGCCGCGCCGGAAGGCCGGTCGAGGCGGTCGCGCCCCGTTCGCGCCGGCAGCGCTCCGGTGACGTGTGAATATGCGCTGTCGCTCCCCGCTAATGTCGCGATAAAATGACCGCTGGTGTGCCGGGAAGCCTGGTCGGCTCGGGGGACGACTGCGGCGATCGGGCGGCGGTGACCCCGCTCGTCGTGATGGGGTCAATTCCGTCGATGCACGTTGTGGGGATCGTTCTCGTCCTGGTGGTTCTGGCTACGGCGGTGGCCACCTTCGCCCGGCGTCTGCGCGTGCCCGCGCCCTCGCTGCTGGTCCTGGCAGGCGTCGGGGTGGCACTGATACCCGGCGTTCCGGCGCTGCACGTCCCTCCGCAGGCGATCGCCATGGTGGTCCTTCCGCCGTTGCTGTACGCCTCCGCCGAGGAGCTGTCCCTGCGGGACCTGCGCATGGTGTGGCGCCCGGTGACGATCCTCTCGTTCGGCCTGGTCTTCGCCTCGGCCGCCGCCGTGGGGTTCGCGGCCGTCGCGCTCGCGGGTCTGCCGCCCGCCATGGCGTTCGTGCTGGGGGCCGTGCTGTCCAGCACCGACCCGGTCGCGGTCACCGCGCTCGGTCGGCGCCTGGCCCTGCCGGGGCGCGTGCAGGTGCTGGTGCAGGCGGAGAGCCTGTTCAACGACGCCACCTCGCTGGTGCTGTTCAAGGTGGCCGTCGGTATCGCGGTGGCCGTCGGCGCCTCGGTGAGCGTGCCCGCGGCGGGCGGGGAGTTCCTGGTGCTCGGTGGAGGCGGGAGCCTGGTCGGTGCCGCTGTCGCGGGCCTGGTGTGGCTGGTGCGCCGCCGCACCGTCGATCCGGTCCTGGAGACCGTGATCGTCCTGGTCACCCCGTACGCGGCCTACGTCCTGGCCGAGTCCGTGCACACCTCCGGCGTGACCTCGGTGGTCGTCGCCGGCGTGCTGCTCGGCCGCTCCGGGCACCGGCTCACCGACGCCCACATCCGGCTCCAGCTGAACGCCGTCCACGCGGTGGTGGTGTTCCTGCTGGAGAGCGTCGTGTTCAGCATCGTCGGCCTGGAACTGCCGACGCTGGTGCGGGATCTGCCGGCCGGCACCGAATGGTGGCCGCTCCAGGCGCTTGCCCTGGCCGCCGTGCTGATCGCGGTACGCGTGCTCTCCACGCTGCCGCTGACCCGGGCGGTCAAGCCCACCCGCGGCCGACTGTCCTGGCGGGTGGCCGGGGTGGTCACCTGGGCCGGCACCCGGGGCGTGATGCCGCTGGCCGCGGCCCTGTCCATCCCGCTGGTCACCGGTGACGGCACGAAGCTCGCCGGACGGCCGCTGGTTCTGGTGCTGACCACCGCCGTCGTCGTGTTCACCCTGGTCGTCCAGGGGTTCACCCTGGCCGCCGTGGTCAACCGCTCCGGCCTCGCCCTGGAGCCCGAGCACACCGTCCGCGAGGAGGACGACGCCCGCGACGCCCTGAACCGCGCAGCCCTCGACCACGTCGAAGACCTCGCGGAGCTGGAGGCCCTGTCCGACATCGCCGTCGACCGCGTCCGCCGGGCCCTGACCGCCCGCCTGGACCGCACCCCCGAGACTTCCGACGGCACCACCGCCGACGCCGCGTACCGCCAGCTGCGGCGCGAGGTCATCGCCGCCCAGAGCACCGAACTGCGCCGTCTGTACGACGAGCACCGCATCAGCGACACCACGCGCCGCCGCCTCCAGCACGACCTTGACCGGGAGGAGGCCGCCCTCGGGACGCCGTGACCCGTCGGCCTTCCACAGGGGAGGTTCAGCGGCGTCGTCGCGGTGGGAACGCCGCGGTGAGCGTCGCGCACACGGCCGCCCCGAACAGGAGCCCGCCCCACGGCACCACACCCGCGGGCCGAGGTGTCACGATCCCGCAGACGAAGAGGGCGGCCCCACCGCACACGAGGAACAGAAGGAAGGCGCGAAGCGCGGACCGCCACCTGTGGCGGGTTGTCCCTGAGGTCACGGGAGGGACTATCCACATGACGCGGCAGGTGTCGGAGCCGGAACCTGCCGGAGGGCGCCGGTGCGTTCGCCCTCCGGCCGTGGCAGCGCGTCAACCAACCACCCGGTAGCGGTGGATGAACGCGACGGCCATGGCGCACGGGGCGTCCACCATGTCACGCGGTGTCCGTACCACCCCCGTGGTCGGCGCGCCACGCCTGGTACGCCTCCACAGGGTCAGGCCGGCCGGCAGGTCCCCGCGCAGCCACTCGCGCCGGTAGCGCCTGAGCACCGCAAACCCGGGCAGCGCGGGCGCGAGGCGGTGCCGGTCCGGCCTGGGGGCATCGGCGTGCCGCGCCATGGATCTCCTTCCTCCGCGGACTCAGCGTGCCGCCGCGAGCGCCCGGTCGCGCGGCAGCGGCCGGCGTGCGGAGGTGGCCGGAGAACGGAACCCGCGGTGAACCGCCGTTATCGGTCCGCTCCGTAGCGGAGCCCGTCGAGGAGCAGGTCGAGGAGGCGGCCGGCCCGTTCGCGTTGGGCGGGAGTGCTGGTGATCAGTGCGACGCCGCTGAGGCTGAGGCCGACGTCGAGGGGGTCGACGTCCGGACGCAGGAGACCGGCTTCGGCGCCGGCGTGCAGCAGGGTGCCGATCGCGGTGCCGAGCTTGTCGAGGGTCTCGGCGAAGGGGTCCGCGCCCGAGGCGACCGCGGCCCGCAGGGCGTCCGCCATGCCCTGCTTGGCGGCCAGGTAGTCGATGAACCTGTCCATCCACAGGCGCATCGCCCGGTCCGGCGGGAAGTCGGCGAGCAGCTCGGCGGCGCTGTCGCAGACCCGGGCCAGCTCGTTGCGGTAGGCGGCCTCGACGAGCGCCTCGCGGGTGGGGAAGTGGCGGTAGAGCGTGGCCGAGCCGACGCCCGCGGCCTTGGCGATCGTGTCGATCGCAACGTCCGCGCCCTTCTCGGAGAAGGCGCGCACGGCCGCTTCGAGGATGCGCTCCCGGTTGCGGCGGGCATCGGCACGCAACACGCTCGGCTGGGTGGTCAAGGCTGCTCCCTTCGTCAGGTGATCAGTCTACTTTGGACAACCGGGGAGTTCTCCGGTTACGGTTGCAGCTAACCGGGGAGCTCCCCGGTTATTGGCCAGCGCCAGCACGCTTGACAAGGAGAACCCTCATGACCTCCCCGAAGACCGTCCTGATCACCGGCACGTCCTCCGGCATCGGCCTGGCCGCCGCCATCGGCGCCGCCCGGGCCGGCTGGACCACCATCGCCACCATGCGCGACACGGGCAAGGCCGATGCGCTGCTCAAGGCCGCCGCCGAGAACGACGTCACCGACCGCATCCAGGTCAAGCGCCTGGACGTGACCGACCCCGAGAGCATCACCGCCTGCCTCGACGAGGTGATCGCCGAGCACGGCCGCCTCGACGCCCTGGTCAACAACGCCGGCGCCGCCCAGGTCGGCACCGTCGAACTGATGAGCCTCGACGAGGTCCGCAACGCCATGGAGGTCAACTTCTTCGGCGTCGTCGCCACCACCCGTGCCGCCCTGCCCCACCTGCGCGCCTCCCAGGGCCGCGTGATCACCGTCACCAGCGTCGGCGGCGTCCTCGGCCAGCCCTTCAACGAGGCCTACTGCGCGGCCAAGTTCGCCGTCGAGGGCTTCATGCAGTCCCTCGCCCCCGTGGCTGCCACCGTCGGCGTCGACGTCACCGTCGTCGAACCGGGCGCGGTCGCGAGCGAGTTCGTCGCCAACCTCGACCTGGACGTGCCCGCCCTGCTCGCCGCGGCCGGGCCCTACGCCCCGGCCCTCCAGGCGTACATCGCCCGCACCCAGCAGTCCTACGGCAACGCGCAGACCCCGGCCGAGGCCGCCGCCCCGATCATCGAGGCCCTGACCGCCGACCAGCCGGCCTTCCGCATCCAGACCTCGCAGTGGGCCCGCGACTTCGTCGCCACCACGCTCGCCGACCTCGACGGCTCCGCCGTCCAGCACCTCACCGGCGCCTGGGTCCGCTGAACCACCCCTCGCGCAGGAACACCACGGCACCGTCCGAGGCCGCCCCGGTGCCGGACCTGCTCCGGCGGAAGTTCACCGCCCAGGCGCCGAACACCGGGTACGTCGGCGACATCACCTGCCTTCCGGCAAGCGACGGCTCAGCCGCGGGCCCCGGTGCGGCGGCTGAGGATCGCGGCCCGGCGCTCGTCGAACCTCCTGGCCTGGGCGGCCAGGCCGTCGAGATACACGCCCAGGTCCTGCTGGGCCTTGAGCCCGTCGGGGCCGAGCCCGCTCATCTCCGCGATCCCGAGGTGGCGCAGGACCGGCTGGAGGACGTCGTCGTGGTGGACGCGCAGGTTGTAGACGCCGCCGAGGGCGATCTGCGCGGCGGCGCGTTCGAAGCCGGGCATGCCGTGTCCGGGCATGCGGAAGGTGGTCACGACCTCGTTGACGGCCTGCATGGCCTGGTCGGGGGCGAGCTCGAAGGCGGCCTTGAGCAGATTGCGGTAGAAGATCATGTGCAGGTTCTCGTCGTTGGCCACCTGGGCCAGCATCCGGTCGCAGACGGGATCCCCGGACTCGTGGCCGGTGTTGCGGTGCGAGATGCGGGTGGCCAGTTCCTGGAAGGCGACGTAGGCGACCGTGTGGAGCGGGGAGTGCCGGTTGTCGGAGACGAAGCCGTTCTGCATGTGCGACATGCGCGCCCGCTCCAGCGCCACCGGGTCCACCGCGCGCGAGGCGACCAGGTAATCGCGCAGCACCATGGAGTGCCGGGCCTCCTCGGCGGTCCACTGGTGCACCCAGGTGCCCCAGGCGCCGTCGCGGCCGAACAGGGTGGCGATCTCGTGGTGGTAGCTGGGCAGGTTGTCCTCGGTGAGCAGGTTCACCACCAGCGACACGCGGCTCACTGCGGTGAGCGGGGACTGCTCGGCCGACCAGGGCTCGCCGCCGAGCGGGCCGTCGAAGTCCCGTCCCCGGCTCCAGGGCACGTACTCGTGCGGCATCCACTCCTTGAAGACGCGCAGGTGACGGTTGAGCTCTCGTTCGACGACCTCCTCCAGGTCGTGCAGCAAGCGGACGTCGGTCGACAGGGGGCGGGCGGGGGTGGTGCTCACGTGCTCCAACTTCCAGGACGGACGACAGAACCTACGGTTCCGTAGGTAACGCCACCGTAGGTTGGCCGGCCGGGCGGTGTCTGGGGTCGTTCGACCCTGTTGCGAACCCGCTGGTGGCGCGAAGCTGCCGTGGAACGACCGCCTGAGCGCAGGAGTGCGCTGTGGAGTGCGAGGAGGTCATGGTGACCACGCGCCTCACCGCGGCCTGACGAGCCCTGCTCCGGCGGCTCGCCCAGCAGCTGCGCAGTGACGTCTCCGAGGTGGTCGTCAACGGTCTGCTGGATGCCGGCCGCCGCCTACCGGGCGGGGTGCCTCCGGAGCAGGTGCACCGGGAGCGCTTCCTGGCCACCTGACTCCCGGCCCGGACCGTCCGGTGGTCAGGCGCTACGGCGGTAGGCGGTGACGGAGACCTTGACCGGGCCGTCGTCCGTGGCGGTGGCGAGTGTGCGGATGATGGCGATGTCCTGGCCGCCGTGGGAGCTGACGCAGAAGCTGCGGTCGGCGCGCAGGGTGGTGAAGGGCAGGGCGGAGGTGGGCTTGGTGTCGATGCCCGTGAGGCAGTCGGGGAGCGTGAGGGGGCCGGGCGGGGCGATGTAGGCGTCGCTGTCCTCGGGGATGGAGAAGGCGCCGGACTGGCGGGCCAGGTACCAGCTGGAGGCGTCCTGGGTGACCTTCCCGGCTCTGAGGTCGAACTCGTGGTCGCGGTCGGGAGAGGTGAGTTCGCGGTCGGTGTAGGCGACGGTGTAGCCGGAGGCGGCGGTCTGCTGCGGGGACGCGGAGGAAGGGGTGGGGGCGGGCGCGGTGGCGGCGGTTGGCTGTTCGGCGGAGTCGTCGAAGTACTCGAAGTAGTCGAGCAGGAAGAAGGCCGCCGCGGCGCCGACGAGCAGGGCCGTGGTCGTCAGGAGCGCCGTGCGGGTGCCCCGGCGCGCGGTGCCCTCGCCCCGGCGGCCGGCGCGGGCGGGTTCCGGGCGGGCCGGCTCCGCTTCTGGGCGGGTGGGTGCGGGGGCGGGCGGGACGGGTGCGGCCGCGGCGCTTGCCGGGTCGAGGACGGTGGCGGGCGGTGCGGGCGCGGTCGGAAGGTTGGAGCGGCGGTTCAGTTCGCTGCTGACCTGTGGGGGCAGCCAGCCGTCGGTGAAGCGCAGTTCGCCGCCAGTGGCGGGATGGCGGCGGGCGGCCTCGATCAGCCAGGCGGTGCCCGGCCGGTCGTCGGGGTTCTTGGCCAGGCAGTGCCGGACGAGGTCGTGCAGGCCGTGCGGAAGAGCGGACAGGTCGGGCTCCTCGTGGACCGCCCGGTAGAGCGAGACCTGTTCGGGCCCGTCGCCGAAGGGGGTCCTGCCGGAGGCGATGAAGGCGGTCAGGGCGCCGAGGGCGAAGACGTCTGTGGCCGGGGTGGCGGGCCGGCCGAGGGCCTGTTCGGGGGCCATGAAGCCGGGTGAGCCGATGCGCAGGCCGGTGCCGGTGAGCGGGCTGGCGTCGGCGGCGCGGGCGATGCCGAAGTCGATGACGCGGGGGCCGTCGGCGGCGACGAGGACGTTGCCGGGCTTGAGGTCGCGGTGGACGACACCTGCGGCGTGGATCGCTTGCAGGGCCTCGGCGATGCCCGCGAGCAGGAGCAGGACGGTGCGTTCGGGCAGCGGGCCGTGACGGCGGACGACCTGGTGGAGGGAGGGGCCGGGCACGAACGTGGTGGTGAGCCAGGGGGCGGGGGCGTCGGTGCCCGAGTCGACGACCTGGGCGGTGTAGAGGCCGTGGATGCGCCGGGCGTTGGCGACTTCCCGGGCGAAACGGTGCCGGAACTCGGGGTCCTCGGCGAGTTCGGGCCGGACCACCTTGAGCGCGACCGGGCGCCCGCCGGGCGTGTAGGCCAGGTAGACGCGGCCCATCCCGCCCGCACCGAGCCGCGCGCACAGGCGGTAGCCGCCGACCTCACGGGGGTCCTCGGGGGACAGCGCCTCGTAGGCGGAGAACGGCTGGGCGCCGTCGGGCTGTGCGGTCATGCTGGCTCCCAGCGGGTCGGGCGGTGGTACGGGGCGCGGTGGAACGGGTGCGGCGGCAATGGTGCCTCGGGTATGTGCCAGCGTCCGGAATCGCAGCGGATCATATCCGGCCGCGGTCGTGGGGAGTCGCCCGGCGGGGTCCTGGTGGACGCCCTCGCGCCATGTCCGCAGGCGATCCCCGGGACTCGGCCGGCATGCGGGCGGTCGGGCGTCGGCGGCTGTCCGGTCGAGGCCGAAGTCCTCCATCCCCCGCGCGGCACCACTGCTGCTATGGGGACCACTGCTCGTGGTCGTCACGATCTCCTACTGCCGGCGGCGTCTGAACTGAGCAGGCGCAGTCAACCTCGTTGGGGCCCTCCCGGCGGTGGTCCCCATCCCGGGCGCTTCGTCGGCGCCGACGGCATCGTTGCGGTGGGTGCCATGGAGCATGAGAGGTTCGTCCGGTTGCCAGTCGCCTTCACGCGTGCGGGCCTGGCGGATGCGGCCCGGAACTGTGCGTCTGCCTGATCGCCGGACATCTCCGCCGGTGAGTGGCGTGCTGGTGGGCAGTGGCACGCTGCCGGGTCAATGGGTGCCGATCCCCTGCGGGTAGCCGAAGAAGCCGGTCGGGTCGTACGTCTGCTTCACGCTGACCAGGCGTTGGTAGTTCGCGCCGTAGTAGGCCCGCTGCCAGTCCTTCAGCGTCGGGTCGGGAAAGTTCTGGTACGAGTGCTCGGGTGGCCTGTCACGGAAGATGCCACCGTAGAACTCCTCGAGCCAGTGCACGTTGGCCCGATGGCACCGAGCGTGCCCGTGCGCAGCACGTCTCGCCTGTTGATCACTGTGGCCTGCTCTCGTGAAGAGGTGGCGAACTCGCCCGTCATCCCGTCGATCAGTCCATCGATCATTGGTCAGTGCCGCGCTGCCGATTCCGGTCCGCCAGGTCCGCCACACGAAAGGGCGAGCGATGCCTGCCGAACGGCTCAGGCCTGCTCCCTGCGTCGGCCCCCGTCGTCGGTCACCGTGACGGATCCCGGCAGGCCACAGCTCGGCGTCGCGGGACGGCGCGCAGACATAGCACGGAACCGGGGATCACGCCCGTCGGCGGATCTCCCCAACGGGCAGGGGTATCGGGCCTCGCGGCCGGGGCTGAAGCCCCCTTTGACAGCTCGTGCGCGCGGAGACGACAGCCAGGGAGGCATGCTCGACCATGGCGAGCGTGATGTGCCGGGACCAGCCCACGTGGCGGCGGACCCTGTTCCCGAGGTGTGACGGCCGACTGTCGTCGCCGGGATGCGGGAGCCCGGGGCGGGGCGCAGGGTCGAGGCATGAGTGGTGTTGTGGTGATGCTCGAACTCGAACCGTCCACGGAGGTGCTGGACGCGGGCGAGGTCGACCTGAGTGCGCGGGTGCGGTTCGTGCACGCGGCGGCGCCGGACCCGGACGTGCCGGAGGATCCGGGTCCGGTCACCTTCTGCGGGCTCGACACGGCCGGCCTGGAGCGTGAGCCCTACCGGCCGTCCGGGCCCGGCGAGCCCTGGTACCCGCCGTCGCAGCGGACCCGGCGGTGCCGTGAGTGCGAGATGGCGCTCCGGGCGCTCTGAGTCACGCGGCTCCGGCCGGTTCCGGGTCGACGATCCGGCCGTCGCGCAGCTCGACCACCCGGTCGGCGAGCTCCATCAGCATCGGGTCGTGGGTGGCGACCAGCACGGTGACGCCCTCGCTGCGGACCACCGCGCGCAGGAGCTGCATGATCGCGCGGCCGGTCTCCGAGTCGAGCTGGCCGGTGGGCTCGTCGGCGATGATCAGAGCCGGCTCGTTGGCGAGGGCGCGAGCGATCGCGACGCGCTGCTGCTGGCCGCCGGAGAGCTCGCCGGGCCGCTGGTCGGCGTGCTCGGCGAGGCCGACGAGGGCGAGCAGGGCGTGGGCGCGCTCCTCGCGTTCGGCGGCGGGCAGCTTGCGCAGCCGCATCGGCACGCCGACGTTCTCGGCGGCGGTGAGCATGGGGATCAGGCCGAAGGACTGGAAGACGAAGCCGATCCGCTCCCGGCGCAGCGCGAGCCGGCCGTCCTCGTCGAGGCCGGCGAGGTCGGTGCCGTCGAGGGCGATGGTGCCGGCGGTCGGCGTGTCGAGGCCGCCGACGAGGTTGAGCAGGGTGGTCTTGCCCGAGCCGGACCGGCCCTTGAGGGCGGTGAGTTCGCCCCGGCGGATCTCGAACGAGACGCCGCGCAGCGCGTGGACCGTTCGGTCGCCGGTGCCGAAGCTCCGCTGGAGATCGGTCGCGGCCACCATCGGCGCGTCGGCGGTGACGTCCGGTTGCGGCGTCATGAGTCCCCCTCGGTTTTCGGTCGACGGCCCGGGTAAGCCGTGAAATGTGCATGACGTATTGACGGTGAATCACCAGCGATGCAAGGAATTTGCTCACTGCACACGTGATTTGCGCAAGTACCTTCCGTTCGTGGACTGAATCTGACAGCATCGTCCGCTATCCGGTGATCATGCGGGGCATGGACTGTGCCCGGGGAGGGTGACGGGGGCCGCCGGCGACTGGGGATGTCCCGGGGGAGGAACTCGATGCTCGGCTTCGTCGTGCGCCGGCTGCGCGGACGGCTGCCGCTGGCCGCCGCCGTCCTGCTCACCGTGCTGATCACGACGGCCGTGCTGACGGCGCTGGTCGCGTTCGACCGGAGCGTCGGCCAGGCCGGTCTGCGGCAGGCGCTCCAGGGCTCCGGGCACGCCCGGACGACCGTCCTGGTGACCGCCGAGCACGGCCTCGACCGGAAGTCGAAGGACGACCCCGCTCTCGCCGACTACCGCTCAGCCCTCTTCGGTGGCCTGCCCGTGCGGACCCAGGGCGTGCTCCGCAGCCGCTCGTACGGCCTGCCGGGGGCCGGCGACTCCGGCAGCGGGCCCGGGGGCACGGCCAGGGCGGACCTCACCGTCCTCGCCGACCTCGACCGCGGCCACGTGCGCCTCGTCGCCGGGGCCTGGCCCGCCGCCGCCACCGGACCCGTCCAGTCCGCCGCCCCGCAGGCGGCCGTCCCGCAGGCCGCGCTGACCCGCCTCGGCCTCACCGCCGAGGCCCTGCCCGCCGACGTCAGGCTCGACGACCGCTCCTCCGGCGCCCCCCTGACCGTCCGCATCACCGGCGTCTACCGCGCCCTCGACCGGACCGACCCGTACTGGCGCCTCGACCCGCTCGGCGGCCGCGAGGTCACCGCCGGCGGCTTCACCACCTACGGCCCCATGCTCGTCGACCAGAGCGTCTTCACCGCCGGCGGACTCCCGCAGGACGGCCGCGGCTGGCTGCTCGACGCCGACTTCGCAGGCGTCGACGAGGCCGGCGCGAAGGCCGTCGGCGACCGCGCCCAGGGCCTCGCGGACCGGCTGCGGAGCAGCGCCGGACTCCAGGCCGCCACCGAACTCCCCGACGTGATGCACGAGTTGGCCTCCAGCCTGCTGGTCGCCAGGTCCACCCTGCTGATCGGCGCCCTCCAGCTGAGCGTCCTCGCCGCTGCGGCCCTGGTGCTCGTTGTCCACCTGATCGCCGGCCGGCAGGAGCGCGAGAACGAACTGCTCGCCGCCCGCGGCGCCTCCGGCGGCCGGATCGGCGCCTTCACCGCCGTGGAGTCGCTGCTGCTCGCCCTGCCCGCCGCCGTGCTCGCGCCGCTGCTCACCCCGTTCCTCGTCCGCGCCCTCGCCGGGCTCGGCCGCTCCCACCGGGTGGCCCTCGGCACCGGGATCGGCTGGACGCTGTGGCCGATCGCCGCCGCCTGCGCCCTCGCCTGCGTCCTGCTCGCCACCGTGCCCGGCCTGCTGCGCGGTGCCGGCGCCGCCCTGCGCGCCCGCACCGGCCGCCGCCAGGCGCTCGTCGCCGGCGTCGCCCGCAACGGCGGCGACCTCGCCGTGCTCGCCCTGGCCGCCCTCGCCTACCAGCAACTCGCCCAGTACGGCGGCGGGTTGTCCACCGACTCCAGCGGCCGCCTCGGCGTCGACCTGCTGCTCGTCGCCACCCCGACCCTGGCGCTGTGCGCGGGCACCCTCGTGGTGCTGCGCCTGCTGCCGCTCTTCGCGCGCCTCGGCGCCCGGATCGCCGCGCGCGGCCGGGGCCTCGGCCCCGCCCTGGTCGGCTGGCAGCTGGCCCGCCGGCCCGCCCGCGCCACCGGGCCGGTGCTGCTGCTCGTCATGGCGGTGTCCACCGGCGTCCTGGCGCTCGGCCAGCACGCCACCTGGTCCGCCTCCCAGCGCGACCAGGCCGCCTTCGGCACGGCCGGCGGCCTGCGCATCGCCGACGCGCAGAACTCCCTGATGGGCCAGGGCGGCCGCTTCGGCGCCCTGCCCGGCGGCGGCCGGCTCATCCCGGTGGTCCGCGAGGAGCAGCCGCTGCCGAAGGGCAGCGGCCAGTTCCTCGCCGTGGACAGCGCGGCCTTCGCCGAGCGCGTCCCGGTCCGCGCCGACCTGCTCGCCGGGCACTCCCGCCAGGAGCTGTTCACCCCGCTCGCCCAGAGCGCGCCCACCGGCCCGCAGGCCGGGATCCCGCTGCCCGGCAAGCCGCTGCGGATCGACGCCGACGTCTCCGTGAAGCAGCAGGACCCGGCGACCGAACGGTCCCCGGTCCGCCCCGAGGCCTGGCTGCTCCTGCGCGACCGCTTCGGGATCACCTACAAGGCCGCGCTCTCCACGCTCCCGTTCGGCGGGGACGTCCACGCGACGGCCGACCTGAGCAGGCTCGTGGACGCCCCGCTCGGCTCGCCCGCCGTGCCACTGACCCTGGTCGGCGCGATCGTGTCCTTCGGCGACCGCACCGACGGCGAACTGGCCGTCCACCGGCTCGCCGTCTCCGACACCGCCGACGGCCCCGCCGCGCCCGTCACCGTCCCGGCCGGCTTCGGCTGGAGCGCGACCGCGCCGGACGTCGGCAAGGAGGTGGAGCAGCCCGGGCCGGCCGCCGAGCTCGCCGCCCGACCGGCCGACCCCGCAGCGCTGTTCACCGTCCGGTACCGCTTCGCCGACGGCCGCGGCGACACCCTGCGCGCCGTCCTCACCCCGGCCGGGGCCACCGCCCCCACCGAGCTGAGCGGCGTCGCCACCCGCGCCTACCTGAGCGCCGCCGGCGCCTCCGTCGGCGACACCGTCAGGGTTTCGACCGCCGGGACCGTCCTGCCCGTCAAGGTCACGGCCGCCGTCGACGCCCTGCCGGTCGTCGGCGACAGCGCCCTCGCCGTCGACCTCGCCACCGTGTCCCGTCTGCTCGCCGCACAGGGCCTCGAACTGCCCGGCCGCGCCGAGTGGTGGCTGCCCGCCACCGGCCCCGGTGACCGCACTCCCGCCGAGGCCGCCGCCGCCCTGCGCGCCGCCCCCGGCGTCCAGACCGTCCAGCTCTCCGACGAGACCGCGGCCGGCCTGCTCGGCGACCCGGTCGGCGCCGCCCCGCAGAGCGCCCTCATCGCCATCGCCGTCGCCACCGCGGTCCTCGCCGCGATCGGCTTCGCCGCCGCCGTGGCCGCCTCCGCCCGGGAGCGCTCCCGCGACGTCGCCCTGCTGCTCGCCCTCGGCACCCCGCGCAAGCACGTGCTGCGCACCGCCGCCGCCGAACAGACCCTCCTGGTCGCCCTCGGCGGCGCCGTCGGGCTCGGCCTCGGCACCCTGCTCGTCCACCTGATCGTGCCGCTGGTGGTGCTCACCCCCGCCGCCCGCCGCCCGATGCCCGCGGCGCTGATCGAGCTGCCGGTCGGCCAGGCCCTCCTGCTCGCCGCCGCCATCGCCCTCGTGCCCCTGCTGTCGGCCTTCCTCACCGGACGCCGCCGTCGAGACGTGGCCGCCCGGCTGCGCCACGTGGAGGAGATGTGACCACCCAGGCCGGCACCACCGTGCCCCGCCCCCGCGCCGACCGGCGCCCCGCGCCGTGGGTGCGGACCCGGCTGCGCTCGGCGCCACTGGCCGCGCTGCTCATGGCGGCGCTCGCCTTCGGCACCGTCCTGCTGGCGGCGGCCTTCCCGCGCGCCGTCGACCGGGGCGCGGACGGCGCCCTGCGCCAGTTCCTGCGCGACCGAGGCACGTCGGACACCAGGCTGCAGGCCGCCTCCGCCCTGATGGGAAAGGACACCGCTGCGGACCTCGACCCCGTGATGCGCCGGCTGACCGAGCGGATCGGGCGCGACGTGCCGCTCGCGCCCTCCGGGCCGGTCTACGGCACGGCCGTGCGCGGACGCGAGATGAGGAACCCGGGCCTGGCCCACCTCACGGAGGCCAATCCCGCGCTCGACCTGATGTACCTGCACGGCATCGCCGACCACGCGACCCTCACCGACGGCGTCTGGCCCGGGCCCGCCAGCCCCGGCCAACCGCTGCCGATCGCGATCAGCCGGGCGGGCGCCGAGACCATCGGGATCAAGCTCGGCGACGTCCTCGACAACGGCGAGGACAACAAGGGGCCGGTCCGCACCAAGGTGGTCGGCCTCTACCGCGCCAACGACGCGGACGACCCGTACTGGGACGACCTCGGCTGCCTGACCAGGGCCTGCGCGCCCACCGGCGCCTGGACGACCGGCGGCGTCGTCGACGGCTCCAGCCTCGCCGCCCTCCTCGCGTGGGGCAGCAGCCTCAAGGAGGCCCGCGACTTCTGGCGGCTCCCCATCGACACCGGCGCCGTGCGCGCCGACCGGCTCGGCGACCTGCGCACCGCCGTCAGCGGGTACATCGCCGGGCGCGGCGCCACCGCACTCGCGGCCGAGACCGGCCGCTCCGACCTGCGCGTGAGCTCCTCCCTGCCCGACGTCCTCAACCGCGCCACCGCCCGGTACGAGGCCGCCGCACCGATCGCCGCGATCGGCCCGGTCGGTGTGGCCGGCGTCGCCACCGTGGTGCTCTGCCTGGCCGCCGCCCTCGTCAGCGAACGGCGCACCGCCGAACTGCGCTTGCTCCAGGCCCGCGGCGGCTCCCGCGGCGGCGTGCTGCTGCGTCTGCTCGGCGAGGGCGCGGTGAGCGTCCTGCCCGCCGCCGTGCTCGCCACCGCGCTCGCGCTGGTGCTGCTGCCCGCCCCGCGCTGGGGCGCGTCCGTCCTCGCGGCCGGCGCGGCCACGCTGCTCGCCCTGCTGGCCTTCCCCGCCCGGGCCGCGCTGCTGTGGTCCAGGCCGAAGGCCCCGGGCGGCTGGCGCCGGGTCGTCGGCGAACTCGTCGTCCTGGTGCTGACCGGCGCCGCCGTGGCGGAGGTCCGCCGGCGCGGCGTGGCCCCCGCCGGCACCGGCGTGGACCCGCTGCTCATCGCCGCCCCGCTGCTGCTCGCGCTCTCCGGCGGCTTGCTCCTCGCCCGCGTCCAGCCCGTCGTGGTCGGCTGGCTGGCCGGCGCCGCCGGGCGCGGGCGCGGCCTGGTCGGCTTCCTCGGCCTGGCCCGCGCCGCCCGCGACACCAGCGGCCGGCGCCGGCCGTCGGTGCTGCCGCTGCTCGCCCTGCTGATCGCCGTCACCACGGCCGGGTTCGGCGCCACCGTCCTCGGCGACGTCGACGGCGTGCGGCTGCGCGCCGCCCGGCTCACCGTCGGCGGCGACGCCTCGCTCACCCTCCCGGTCGGGCCCACCCTGCCGGAGGAGTTCACCCGGGCCGCCGCGGCACTGCCCGGCGTCCGGGCCGGCACCGGCGTCTGGACGGACACCCAGACCTTCCTCATGGGCACCAAGGACGGCTCCGCCCAGGTCACCCTCGTGGTCGCCGAACCCAGGGCCTACGCCGAGATCGCGCGCACCCTCGGGCTCGGCACCTTCGACCCGGCCGTCCTCGCCGGCGCCCCCGGGGGCCTGGACACCCCGGTGCCGGCCCTGTTCAGCAGCGCCCTCGCGCCGAAGGTCGCCGGCGGCCCCGTCCGGCTGCGGCTGCCGAGCGGCAGCGAACTGCTCCTGACCGACGCGGGCGGCGTCGACGCCACCCCCGCCATCCCGGACTCCTTCAAGCCGTTCGTCGTCGTGCCCGTCGGCCCGGCCACCGCCCGGCTGCCCGAACTCGGCCGGGTCAACGCCTGGTTCGGCGTCGGCGACATCGACGGCGCGCAGTTCACCGGACTGGTCCGCGACAAGGGGATCACCGCCGCCACCGGCCTCGTCAAGGTGATGCAGGAGGCGGCCGAGGCCGCCGGCCACGACCCGCACGCCCTGCCCGGCGGCTACACCGTGCACACCAGCACCGAGGTGGCCGCACGCCTGGCCGCCGACCCGCTCCAGCGCTCGGCGCAGCGGCTCTTCTGGGCCGCGGTCGCCGCTGCCGCCGGCTTCGCCCTGCTCGCCGTCCTGCTCACGCTCTTCCGGGCCGCCCCCGAACGCGGGGCCATGCTCGCCCGGCTGCGCACCCTCGGCCTGCGGCCGCGCCAGGGGCTCGCGCTGATCCTCGCCGAGGCCCTGCCGCAGACCCTGGCGGCGGCCCTCGGGGGCGCGCTCGTCGCGCTGGCGGCGGTCGGCCTGCTCGGGCCCGCGTTCGACCTGTCGGCCCTGGTCGGCGCACACGTCGGGGAGCAGCTGACGCCCGCCCTGCTGCCCGTGCTGCTGCCCACCGCCGGACTGACGCTCGTGGTCTGCGCGGGCGTGGTGGCGGAGACCGTCGTCTCCGGGCGGCGCCAGCTCGCCGCCGAACTGCGGGCGGGGGACCAGCGTTGACCGGACGCGGCAGTGACGTGACCGCCGAGACGATCGTGGAGACAGGAGACCAGCGTTGAAGAGCACCCCCAAGGAGCGGACGGCCGTGCCGGTCCCCACCCTCCAGGAGCTCCGGCAGCGGGCTCTCGCCGCCGCCTCGCCCAAGGCGTACGGCGCGGGCGCGGCCATCGTGTGCGACCGGCTGGTCCGCATCTTCAGCGCCGAGGGGATCGAGGTCCAGGCCCTCCAGGGCCTCGAACTCACCATCGACCAGGGCGACCTGGTGGCCCTCGTCGGCGCCTCCGGCAGCGGCAAGTCCACCCTGCTCACCATCCTGGCCGGGCTCGACGTGCCGACCGCGGGGACGGCCACCGTGGCCGGGTGCGACCTGCTGGAGATGTCCGCCCGCGAACGCCTGCGCTACCGGCGCGAGGTGGTCGGCTTCATCTGGCAGCAGACCGCCCGCAACCTGCTGCCCTTCCTCACCGCGGCCGAGAACATCGCCCTGCCGATGCAGCTGCGCGGCCGCCGCGGTGGCGCCGGGCGTTCCAGGCAACAGGCGGTGCGGGTGGCCGAGTTGATGGAGGCACTGGAGATCGGCGACCTCGCCCGGCGCCGCCCCGAGGAGCTGTCCGGCGGCCAGCAGCAGCGCGTCGCCATCGCGGTCGCGATGGCGAACAATCCACCGGTCCTGCTGGCCGACGAGCCCACCGGCGAGCTGGACTCCGAGACCGGCGCCGTCATCTTCGAGGCCTTCCGCACCGTCAACCGCGAACTCGGCGCCACCGTCGTGATCGTCACCCACGACCCGATGGTGGCCGGCGAGGTCCGCCGCACCGTCGCCATCCGCGACGGCCGGACCAGCAGTGAGGTGCTGCGCCGCACGGTGACGGACGAGCACGGCGAGGAGTCGGTCAACGAGCGCGAGTACGTGATGCTGGACCGCACCGGGCGGGTCCAGCTGCCCGTCAAGTTCCTGGAGGCGCTGGGCATGGAGCACCGGGTGGCGGTCGACCTCGCGGCCGACCACATCGAGGTCCGCCCGGACGACCTCGCCGAGCGCTGAACCGCACCTCGCTAGGTCTCGCCGCCCATCCGTTGGAAGAGCCCGCTCCGCTCGGCCTCCCCGCGCAGGTCGGGGGCCTCCTCGGCGCGTTCGCCCCGGGCGGCGGCGGTACAGAGGGCGAAGACGAGCAGGGCGCTGCCCGCCACGGCGAGGATGCCGAGCGCGGTCAGGACGCGGAGCCAGGTCACGAAGGTGCCTCCTGGGGACGGTGCGAGGGAACGCCGCCGGGGACGTATCGGCACATCGGTTCGCACGGTCGAGTGTCCAAGAGCGGTTCTTCCCGCCAAGCACCGCGCGAGAGGTCGCCCGCGCGGGCGCTCGAAGCATCGAGGGGGCGCTTTATGTCCCTTCGCACGCCCCCAGGGCGGCGGGCGCGTACCCTGGGGCGCCGTCCACCAGCGCCCGCAGCACCGCCAGATCCGGCTTGCCCGTCTCCGTGAGCGGGATCTGTGGCAGGAGCAGGATCGACGACGGCGCGCAGAGCGGACCGCTCCGCTCCCGCACCCACCGGTGCAGCTGCTCGTCCGTCACCCGCGCGCCCGGCGCCGTCGTCACCGCCGCGTGCACGCGCTCCAGCCGGTCCGGCCCCGCGGTCGCGAACATCACCGCCTCCCGGACGTCCGGGTGCGTGACCAGCGGCTCCTCGACGTCCCTCGGGTACACGTTGTGCGCGTCCACGATCGCCATCGGCTCGCGCCGCCCGAGCACCGTCAGGTAGCCGGCCGCGTCCAGGCTGCCGAGGTCCCCGGTGTGCAGCCAACCCTCCCGCAGCACCTGGGCGGTGAGCTCCGGATCGCGCCAGTAGCCCTCCATCGCCGTCGGCGTGCGGACGCAGATCTCGCCGGTCGCGCCGGGCGGCAGCGGGGTGCCGTCCCCGGCCAGGACGCGGACCTCCGTGTCCGGGTACGGGCGGCCCGCGGTGGCGAGGAGCCGCGGGTCGAGGTGCTCGTCCGGCGTCAGTCGCGCCACCGGGCCGCACTCCGTCAGGCTGTACGTCTGGTGCAGCACCCGCCCCAGCCGGCGCGTCGCCTCCGCGAGCCGCCGCGGGGCGGCCGGAGCGCCGGTGTACGTGACGCGGCGCAGGCTGCCGACGTCCGTCCGCGGCAGCATCGGGTGGTCGAGGACCCGGTACAGCAGGTGCGGGGGCAGGTACACCCGGGAGACGGCGTGCTCCTCGACTGCGGCCAGGACGGCGTCCGCCGCGAAGCCGTCCTGGAGCACCACCGATCCGCCCGCCGCGAGCGCGAGGTCGGCCGACGTCCCGCCGCCGTGGCCCAACGGGGTGCAGAGCAGGAACACCGACGCGGCCGGCAGCACCGGCCTCGGCGGGCGGGCGAACCGGCGCAGCACGCCCTTCGGCCGCCCGGTCGTGCCGCTCGTGAACCGCACTGCCATGACGTCCTCCGGCCGGCCCCGGGGTGCGAGCGGGGCGGGGGACAGCGGCGCCGCGAGCTCCAGGAGGTCCGTTCCGAGGTCCGTCGGGCCGAGCGCGAACAGGCCGGCGGAGGGGAGCGCACGGGCGATGTGCGCGGCGACCGCGCCGAACCGCGCCGGGTCGAAGACGAGCGCGTTGGTGCGGGCGAACCCGGCCGTCGCGACCTGCTCGGCGACGGGCCGGTCCAGGTACAGCATCGCCACCCGGCACCCCAGCAGGTTCGCCGCCAGCCGCACCAGCACCGTCTCCGGCCGGTTCCCGGCCAGCACCGTCACCCCGTCCCCGCGCCGCAACCCGGCACCCTCCAGCGCACGGGCCAGGCGGTGGACGGCGTCGAGGCACTCCTGCCCGGTGAGGGCGCCCTCCCCGCAGCGGATCGCCACCCGCCCCGGATCGCGCGCCAGCCCTGCCAGCACCAGCCCGGTGTACGTCGCGGACACGTTCGTCCTTCCTGCTCGTCGGTGATCTGCCACCAGATCTGACGCACCATCATGTCGGTAGCCGGTCCGGGGCCGCCGTCCGGGGGTGCTACGGTTCCCGGTCGAGTACGAACGGGGGAGCGGATGGCCGGCACGACGGACGGGACGGAGACGGTGCCGCTCGGGGTCGTTGACCTGCGGGGCATGGCCGGGCCGGGGTTCGCGGTGCGGTACCCGGCGGGTGCGGTGGTCGTCGTCTCGGGGCTGCCCGGTGCGGGGAAGAGCACGCTGCTGCGGCGCTGGTCGGCGGACGGCGTCGCGACGGTGGACCCCCGGGCCGTGCACGAGGCGTGCGAGGCCGTCATGCCCGGGTGGCTGCCGTATGCCGTCTACCGGCCGTGGGCCCGGCTGCGCCACGCCGGCCTGCTGCGCACCGCCGTCCGCCGGGGCGGCCCGCTGCTCGTCCACGACTGCGGCAGCCGCGCGTGGATGCGGCGGTGGCTCGCGCGCGAGGCCGCCCGCCGGGGCCGCGAGCTGCACCTCGTCCTGCTCGACGTCGGCCCCGCCACGGCCCTGGACGGCCAGCGCGCCCGCGGCCGGCACGCCCCACGCCGCACGTTCGCCCGCCATCACCGGGGCCTGGCGCGCCTGTTGGCGGCCCTCGCCAGTCACGGCATCGCGGATCCGACCCCCGAGGCGGCCTCCGTGCTGCTCCTGGACGCGGTGTCGCGCTCCCGTGCCAAGGCGGTGCGTTTCGGTCCGGAACGCTGACCCTGCCGACGGGCGCGGCGTTCGGCCTCCGCGTGCCACCATCCGGGCGGGGACGGTCCGTTGGCGGCGGCGGTCGGTTGGTCGGGGTGAAGGCCGAGGCGGCGCAGCGCCTCGGTGGGTACGCAGATGTCGAACCAGCCGTGCCAGTGCCCGTCCGCGCCCACCCCGCAGGCCAGCCCGATGCGGAGGTTCGCCGGCTCCCACGGCATCCAGTCGATGCCGCGCTCTCGCAGTCAAGCGCGGACGGCCGCCATCGGGTGCGGGCTGCCTGGCAGGTTCTCGTAGGCGACGATGCTGATCCACTCGGGACCGGTTGTGGTCATGCGGTCCAGGGTAGGCTCGGGGCGTTCGCCGGGGGAGGGATTTTCGGGGTGGGTGGCCAGCGGGGCGTTCCCGAGTGGGTGGTGGCGGCGGAGCGGGCCGCTGCGGCTCGCGGGTTCGCGAAGGGCTGTAGGCCCGAGGTGGGCCGGCTGCCGGCTGTTGCCGCCGCGGGCAAGCCGGTTGGCGTGATCGCGGATGACGAGCGGGTGCGCGTACTCCACGGCGACTGGCGGCTGTTGGAGGCGTACGCGCCGTTCGACGTGTCCTTCTGCGACGGTGGCGGCAAGCGGGAGGACCCGGAGCGGGTCGTCGAACTGCTCGCCCCGGGCGGGGTGTTGGTCCTGGACGACTTCACACCCTCGGCCACGTGGCCGCCGCGGTTCGAGGGCGGGGCCGACGAGCTCCGCCTGTTCTACCTGACTCATTTTGACCTGGAGGCCGCCGAAGTGCTGACCACGCCGACGAGTTCCGCGATCCTGGCCACCCGGAGGGAGCGGGCCGCGTGGTGAGGATGGAGACGCCCCGTCTGATTCTGCGCCGGTGGCGCGAGGAGGACCTGGCGCCGATGGCGGCCGTGAACTCCGACCCCGAGGTGATGCGGTGGATCCGCGACGGCCGGACGCTGGACGAGACGGAGACCCGCCGCTTCATCGAGCTGGTCGAGCAGCGGTGGGACGAGGAGGGCTTCGGCCTGTTCGCCGTCGAGGTGCGCGAGACCGGCGAGTTGGCAGGCTTCACGGGCCTCGCCGTCCCGCAGTTCCTGCCCGAGGTGCTCCCGGCCGTCGAGGTCGGCTGGCGGCTGGACCGCGCCTTCTGGGGGCGGGGCTTCGCCACCGAGGCGGCGCGGGAGGCCGTCCGCTTCGCTTTCGAGGAGTGCGGGCTCGACCGGCTCGTCAGCATCGCCCAGATCGGCAACACCGCGTCGGAGCGGGTGATGGACAAGCTCGGCATGCGCGTGGAGCGCGAGACGACCACCCCGGCCACGGGCCGCCGCGTGCGCGTCCACGAGCTGACGCGGGAACAGTACGCGGGCGGCTGACCCGGGCCGACCCTGGCGAGAACCGCTGGTTGCGGCCGAACGGACGGCCCCGCGCCCGGGCTCGCACACGGGCTGACGATGGGGGCGGATGAGCAGGGTCGGGACTGTACGCGGGGTGGTGAACCGTTGGCGGTCGAGCGGTGTTGGGTGATTTCTGGTGTTCATGAGTGAGCTTGCCGGTTTCTGCTGAAGCGTCGCCGAGAAGGGCGGCGATGGTGGAGTGACTGCTGGGGAAGCCGGGGTGAGCCTGGGAGACTGGGGGCGGTAGAGGATCATCCGCTGAGAGGGGTCGCCCCGCATGTTCGGTAGTGCTGCTGTCGAGAGTCCGTGGTTCCGGCGCTTCAGCCCGAGTGACTCGGCGCCCGCCCGGATCGTCTTCTTCCCGCACGCGGGCGGCGCCGCGAGTTTCTTCGTCGACCACGCGACCGCGCTGGCGCCGTACGCCGATGTGCTCGCCGTGCAGTATCCGGGGCGGCAGAACCGGTTCGCGGAGCCGGGGATCGACTCGGTGGCGGAGCTTGCGGAGTGCGTGTACCGGGAGTTGCGGGCGTGGGCGGACCGGCCGTTGACGTTCTTCGGGCACAGTCTGGGGTCGGCGGTGTGCTTCGAGGTCGCCCGCCGGTTCGCGCGGGACGGGGTGGCCGGGCCGGAGCACCTGTTCGTGTCGGCGGGGCGGGCGCCGTCGCAGCCGCGCGACTCCGAGGTCCACCTCATGTCGGACGACGGGCTGCTCGCCGAGATCGGGCGGCTCGGCGGCACCGATCAGAGGCTGCTCGCCGATCCGGAGCTGCGCGCCCTGATCCTCCCGGCGCTGCGGGCCGACTACACCGCCATCGAGACGTACCGCTGCGCGCCGGACGACACCGTGCCGCAGCCGATCACCGCGCTGGTCGGCGACGCCGACGACCGGGCGACGGTCGCCATGGCCGAGCCGTGGGCCGGGCACACCACCGGGGGGTTCGACCTGCGGGTCTTCCCCGGTGGGCACTTCTACCTGACCGACCAGGCCCCGGCGGTGCTCGACCTGCTCACCGCGCACCTGCGCGGCCGGTCCGGTTCTAGCTGGTGACGACGCCCGACCGTCCGACTACTGTGCACATTTGACGTCCAGTCGGCCCGACTCCCCATCGGCCGGGTCACCCGGGAGGCGCGCCATGCGTCGGATCGCCGTTGTCGGAGCGGGCCAGGCCGGTCTGCAGCTCGCGCTCGGACTGGCGGCGGCGTACCTGGCGGCGGTGGGTGTGCACGCGCAGTGACCGAGGCGACCTGCCCTTCTGTGCACGCACAGTGACCTGTCCTGCTGCTCTTGCCGCCGCCCGGGGTGCGGGTCGACGCTGGGAGGAGACGACGGCGGAGGAGGCATCGCTCGTGGACGGGCGGGAGCCCGCGGTGCCGCCGGGTGCCGGCAGCGGCCACCGGACCGTGCCGCACACGGCGGACCTGCAGGTGGAGGCGTGGTCGCCGACGGCCGAGGGCTGCATCGGCGAGCTGGTCCGTGCCGTCGTCGGCAGCTTCGCCGACCTCACCGCCGCCCGCCCCGTCGGCGAGCGCGCCTGCACGGTCGTCGCGGCGAGTGACGCCGACCTCCTCGCCGGCGTCCTGGAGGAGGTCATCTACCGGATGGACGCCGACGGCGAACTCCCGGCCGACCTCGCCCTCGGCGCGATCCACGACGAGGACGGCGGACGGACCCTGGAGGTGCGCTTCCGGATGGCCGACACCGCCACCGCCGCCCTGGTCGGGGCCGTGCCGAAGGCCGTCTCGCTGCACGGCCTGGACCTGCGGCCCGGCCCCGGCGGCTGGACCGGCCGGGTCACCGTCGACGTGTGAACCTGTCAGCTGCGGGGTGAGCACCGTGGAGATCGCACTGGTCGAGGAGGGCCGCTACCGCTGGCGGATCGAACCGAGCCCGCCCATGCGCGTGCCCGGCGTCGTGTTCGCGACCCGCGAGCTGCTGCCCCAGGCCGCCGGGGACAAGGCCCTGGAACAGGTCGCGAACGTCGCCACGCTGCCCGGGATCGTCCGCGCCTCCTTCGCGATGCCCGACGTGCACTGGGGCTACGGCTTCCCGATCGGCGGCGTCGCGGCGACCGACGTCGACCAGGGCGGCGTCATCTCGCCGGGCGGTGTCGGCTTCGACATCTCCTGCGGCGTCCGGCTGCTGGCGTCCGGCGTCGGGCGGGACGAGCTCGGCCCCGAGCGGCTGCGCCGGCTGATGGACCTGCTCGGCCGGACCGTCCCGCGCGGCCTCGGGCGCGGCGGCCTGTGGCGGCTGGACGGGCCGCAGGAGATGGACGAGCTGCTCGTCGGCGGCGCCCGCTACGCCGTCGAGCACGGCCACGGCGTGCCGCGCGACCTGGAGCGCTGCGAGGACCGCGGGGTCCTGGAGGGCGCGGCGCCGGGCGAGGTGAGCACGCGCGCCGTCGAGCGCGGTCTGCAGCAGGTCGGCAGCCTCGGCTCGGCGAACCACTTCCTGGAGGTGCAGGCGGTGGACACGGTGCACGACACGGAGACGGCGGAGGCCTTCGGGCTGCGGCCGGGGCAGGTCTGCGTCATGATCCACTGCGGGTCGCGCGGCCTCGGCCACCAGATCTGCACCGACCACGTCCGCGTGATGGACCGCGAGCTGCACCGCTACCGGATCGAGGTCCCGGACCGCCAGCTCGCCTGCACCCCGGTCGACTCGCCGCGCGGGCGGGCGTACCTGGGCGCCATGATCGCCGCCGCCAACTACGGCCGGGCGAACCGCCAGTTGCTCTCCGAGGCGGCCCGCCACGCCTTCGCGACGACCCTCGGGGTCGGCCTCGAACTCGTCTACGACGTCTCGCACAACCTCGCCAAGCTGGAGACGCACGAGGTGGACGGTGTCACCCGGCGCCTGTGCGTCCACCGCAAGGGCGCCACGCGTGCCCTCCCGCCCGGTGACCCGAGCCTGCCCGCCGACCTCGTCCGGGCCGGCCAGCCGGTGCTCGTCCCCGGCACGATGGGCACCGCCTCGTACGTCATGGTCGGCCTGCCCGGCAACGACGCGTTCCGCTCCGCCTGCCACGGTGCCGGGCGGGTGTGGAGCCGGCACCAGGCGCTGCGGATGGTGCGCGGCGAGCGGCTGCACAGCGAGCTGGAGGCGCGCGGCATCGCCGTCCGGCCCGCCTCCTACCGGGCGCTCGCGGAGGAGACGCCGGACGCGTACAAGGACGTCGACGCGGTGGCCGCCGTCACCGAGGGCGCCGGGCTGGCGCGGCAGGTGGCCCGGCTGGTGCCGCTGGGCGTCTGCAAGGGTTGAGCGCCGCTCCCGCGCGGCGGCGTTGCTCGACACCTCTGGCGGGGAAGGATTTGATGTCCCAGGCCGGACGGGCCCGGCCGGGGGCCGCCGCGTCCGTCATGATCCGCCGAGATCCGCCACGATCCGCCACGGGAGGTGGGCCATGCCCAGCAGCACGCCGGTGATCGAACTGCGCGCGCTCACCAAGCGGTACGGTGCCACCGTCGGCATCGACCGGCTGGACGTCACGGTCGCGGCCGGGGAGGTCTTCGGCCTGCTCGGGCCGAACGGCGCGGGCAAGACGACGACGCTGCGCTGCCTGGTCGGGCTGCTCCAGCCCTCCGACGGGCGGGTGCGGGTGCTCGGCCTCGACCCGGTGGCCGACCATCGCCGCCTCGCGCCGTCGATCGGCTACCTGCCCGGCGAACTGCGGCTCTACCCCGAGCTCACCGGGCAGCAGACGCTCGACCTGCTCGCCGCCCTCCAGGGCGCCCCGGTGCCGCGCCGGCGCGAGCTCTGCGACCGGCTCGCCCTCACCCGCGCCGACCTCGGCCGTGCCGTGGGCGAGTACTCGCGGGGGATGAAGCAGAAGCTCGGGCTCGTCCAGGCGCTCCAGCACCGGCCCGAGGTCGTGGTGCTGGACGAACCGACCGAGGGGCTGGACCCGCTCGTCCAGGAGACCTTCTTCGAACTGCTCGCCGAGGAGACCGCCGCCGGGCGGACCGTCCTGCTCTCCAGCCACGTCCTGCCCGAGGTGCAGCGCACGTGCGAGCGGGTGGCGATCGTCCGGCGGGGGCGGCTGGTCACCGTCCGCTCGGTCGCCGAGCTGCGCCAGGCCCGGGCCCGGCGGGTGCGGCTCGTACTCGCCGACGGGCAGGGCGCCCGGTCGCTCGGCGCCGCCGACCGGTGGTCGCCGCGGTGGGAGGGGCGGCGCGTGGAGCTGGTCGTGCCACCGGACGAACTCGTCCCGGCGGTGCGGGAGTTGCTCGCCGATCTGCCGGTGGCGGACCTCACCGTCGAGGAGGCGGGGCTGGACGAGGCGTTCCTCGATCTTTATCGCAACTCGGAGGATCCGGGGGAGCGGCCGTGATCGCGCGCACCGTCAACCGTCGCCTTCCGCTGGTCTGGCTCGCCCTGCACCGGCGGCGCCGGATGCTCTTCGGGCTGGTGCTGGGCATGGCCGTCTTCGAGACCCTGATCACCGTGATCACCGGCACCATCCCGCCCGGGGAGCTGTTCGGCGCCCGCCGCACCCCGCCCGACGCGTTCAAGGCCTTCAGCGGATCCAACGGCGATGTCTCCATCGCCAGCTACCCCGGACTGCTCGGCGCCGGCCTGACCCACCCCTTCTGGATCGCGCTGCAGCTGACCGTCATCGGCTCGCTCGGCGCCGCCGCCGTCGCCGCCGACGTCGAATCCGGCACCATCGAGCTGCTGATGACCCGCCCGCTCTCGCGCCGCCGCCTGCTCGCCGAGCGGACCGGTGCCCTCGTGGCGGCCTCGGTGCTGCTCAACGCCGCGGCGACACTGACGATCGCGCTCGGGGTGGCGTTCTCGCCGAAGCTGCGGGACGCCGTGCCCGAGGGCGGGGTGTTCGCGGCCGGACTGCTCGGCTGCGCGCTGGCGTTCAGCCTGACCGGGCCGGTGCTCGCCGTCTCGGCCTTCAGCCGCCGCCGCGCCTACGTGATCGGCGCGGCGGTGGCCCTCGGCGCGGTCGGCTTCGCGCTCAACTTCGTCGCCCTGGCGTGGTCCCCGGCCGCGCCGCTGCGGTACGTGAGCCCGTTCCACTACTACGCGCCCGGCGACATCCTGGCTCACGGGGGCGTGCCGTGGCAGTCGTTGGGCGTGCTGGTGGGCATCGGCGCGGTGGGGCTGATCGCCGCGTTCCGGCTGCTGGAGCGGCGGGACCTGGCGATCTGACGCTCGGGCGCGGGGTTCTACGCGCGCGGGACGGCGTTGCCCGGGCCGGGCGCGCCGGAGCGGTCGGCGTGCTCGGCGATGGACTCGGCGGCCGCGACCGGGAGACCGAGGTGCTGCGCGAGGCAGTCGGGGCCGTGGCCCTGGAGCGCGAGCAGGTAGGCGGTCTGGACGCGGGCGTCGTACGCCACCTCGGGGGACGTGGTCGCGGCGAAGTCGCGGTGGTCGAGCAGGTACAGGCGTGGGGTGCCGTCCCGCAGGGTCAGCCGCAGGTTGCCGCGGACGATCGGGGCGTCGGCGGGGAGTGCGAGCGGCGGCACGCGCCGGGACGGGCGGCGCAGACCGCGCAGCAGGCCGGTGCCGCGGGCGTGGGTGTGCGAGAACGACTGCGGGAAGGAGAGGCGGGTCATGGCGAACCTCCGACGGCCCGGGGCCGGGGGGAGGGCGCGCGCGAGCGGACCGACTGGCGTCAGCGCGCGCCGGGGCGGGGTGCGGAAAGCGGGGTACGGGGCCGACTGGGGCCCGGACTACTGCTGGAGTCCATGTCTCTCGCCTCCCTCCCGATCGGTGCCGCCACGAACCACCCGTAGCGTAGCCCCCGTTTGTGAACGGACCGCCGATGGCGGAGGAGGAACTGCTGCGCCTGCTGGGTTGAGGCGGTTGTATGGCGGGCTGGTAAAGGGAATTGACCGAGCGGAGCCGACGGCACCTACCCCACAGCGGTTGGGTGCCGCCGGTCCGCTCTCGCAACCGTATCGAGCTCGCGCGGGTCGTGACGCACCGACCCGCCGCCTGCGGGACTACCGGATGTCGCGGACGAAGACGATCGCGTCGGCCTGGTCGGTGGTGGCCGGGTCGAGGGCGGCGTAGGTGTGGTCGGCCGGGACGCGGGGCGCCAGCTTCCCTGTGATGTCGGAGAGTTGGGTGGGATCGACGACGGCCCGGTCGTGCGGGAGGGTCGACAGCAGCCCTTCGAGCGTGCCGGGCGGCGGGACGTCGGAGCCGCGGCTGCCGAAGGTGGTGGCAGCGAAGGCGTACCGGTCGCCGAGGCGGGTGCCGATGATGGCGCCCGCGCTCCACCAGCGGGCGGGCCGGTTGGCGAACCGCATGCTGCTCTCCTCCCGCTGGAGGTGGGCGTTGTGGGCGAAGGCGAGGGTCGGGCCGCGGCGCTCCTCGCGGCGGAGGACGGCGTCGAGGTTGTCGGCCATCATCGCGTCCCGTCGGCACAGGAGAGTGCCGATGCGCTCGGGCGTGGTGTCGGCCATGGCCGCGTGGTAGCGCAGGAGGCCGGTGGCGGCACGGGCGTGCAACTCGGCGCGCCAGAACGCGTCCGGAGAGGTCGCGGCCGTCAGGTGGGGAGCGTGGGCAGTGAGTAGAGCAGTCAAGTCGTCTGCCATCACGCGCAGTTCACGGGCCGCGGGGGTACGGCCGACGGACTTGGTCGGATCCATCATGATGGCCTCGTCCGTCCAGTGCTCGTCGTCGCCGAGGAGGTCGTCGAGGGCCGTGCGGTCGCAGGACGGTTCGAGGTGGGCGGCGACGTAGTCGTGCAGCGCGGTCAGTGCCGGGCGCGGACTGGCGGCGCCGGTGATCTCCAAGGGGCCGTCGAAGCCGTAGAAGCGGAGCTGCTCCGAGCGCGGGCGTTGCTGGTTGAACTCGCGCATCCAGCGCAGGAGTTCGCGGTTGGCGGGCGAGGCGCCGAAGCCATGGCTGAAGCCGTGCGCCATCGCGTCGTCGAGGGTGCCGGCGCCGTCGGTGACGTACGCGTCGGCGACGAGACCGGCGAGGCAGTCGCTCTCGACGGCGATCGAGCGGTAGCCCTCGTGCTCGACGAGGTGGCGGAAGAGTTCGTTGCGCAGCTCGGGGAAGGCCTCGACGCCGTGGGTGGGCTCGCCGAGGCCGAGGAGGCGGGTGGCGGGGGAGAGGAGTGCGCCGAGGGCGTGGCCGGAGAAGGGACGGGCGGCGTCCCGGATCGATGCGGTCATGGCTTCAACCGTATCGTTGAAGCCTCGGTGTAGACTTTGCCGCCATTATCCGCCAGTGATGGGGGGAAAGTTTCAAAATGAGGTTGCGGCCCATCGATCTGGCGCGCGAGCACGGCCTCTCCACTCAGGCGGTGCGCAACTACGAGGAGGCGGGCTTCCTGCCGCCGGCCGAGCGCTCGCCGAGCGGCTACCGCGTCTACGCCCCGCGCCACGCGGCGGCGCTGCGGGCGTTCCTGGCGCTGCTGCCCGGACACGGCCACGCGACGGCGGGGGCCGTCATGCGGGCCGTGCACGCGGGTGAGGTCGAGGAGGCGCTGCGGCTGATCGACGCGAGCCACGCGCAACTGGCCGGCGACCGTGCCACGGTGGACGCGGTGGAGGAGGCGCTGCGCGACCTCACTCCGTCGCCCGACCATGAACCGCCGGCCCACCCCGAACCGGGCGGCACGTTCATCGGCCCGCTCGCGCACCGCCTCGGCCTGCGCCCGGCGACCCTGCGTACGTGGGAACGCGCGGGCCTGGTCGTGCCCCGGCGAGACCCGCGGACCGGCTACCGCGTCTACACTCCCGCCGACGTGCGCGATGTGCTGCTCGCCCACCAGCTGCGGCGCGGCGGGCACGGCCTGGAGCAGATCGCGCAGGTGCTGGAGCGGGTCCGGACGGCGGGCGGACCGGAGCCGCTCCAGGCGACGCTGCGCGAGTGGCACGACCGGCTGACGGCACGCGGCCTGGCACTGCTGGCGGGCGCGGCCGCGCTGCACGCCTACCTGGGTGACGCCTACCCGGCCGACGAGTCCGGACCGGCGAGGTCGTAGGCGGTGGGCGACTGCCCGGCCGCGTCGGCGGACGGGCGGGGCAGCCCGGGAGGTGACGGCATGGCAGGCTGGCCGCGTATCGCCGACGCATCACCGAAGCCCGTGACCAGGAGCCCCGCCATGGACCGCCCGACCGCCGCCCTCCGCCTCGACGCCGTCGCCTCCGGGCACCCGGCGGGGATCCTCGACGCCGCCGAGCAGGCCGAGCGCCGCGGCATGGACCGGCTGGTGGTCGCCGAGACCGCGTACGACCCGTTCCTCCAGCTCGCCCGCGCCGCCGACCGGACCGAGACCATCGAGCTGGCCACCGGCATCGCGGTCGCCTTCGCCCGCACGCCGATGACCCTCGCCTACCAGGCCTGGGGCCTGCACGCGGCCTCCGGCGGACGGGCCGTCATCGGACTGGGCTCGCAGGTGAGGACGCACATCGAGAAGCGCTTCGGGATGCCCTGGGACCGTCCGGCCGCGCGCATGCGCGAGTACGTCCACGCGGTGCGGGCGATCTGGGACAGCTGGCAGACCGGTGCGCGGCTGCGCTTCCGCGGCGAGTTCTACACGCACACGACGATGACCCCGGTCTTCTCGCCCGACCCGGTGCCCGCCGGGGTGCCCCGGATCCTGCTGGCCGGCGTCGGCCCGCTGATGACCCGCACGGCCGGCGCCGTGGCCGACGGCTTCCTCGGCCACCCGTTCTCGTCCCCCGCCTACCTGGCCGAGCGGGTGCTGCCCGGTCTGACGGAGGCCCGGGCCGCGTCCGAGGCCGAGGGCGCCGCGTGGACGGCGCGCCCGTTCGAGATCGCCGGGAGCGTCCTCACCGCCACCGGGCGGACGGAGGAGGAGCTGGCCGCCAACCGTGCCGCCGTGCGCGAGCGGCTGGCCTTCTACGCCTCCACGCCCGCCTACCGCCCGGTGCTCGCCCAGCACGGCTGGGAGGACCTCCAGGAGCGCCTGCACCCACTCTCGGTGCGCGGTCGCTGGCAGGAGATGGCCGCGATGATCGACGACGAGGTCTTCGACACCTTCGCGGTCTCCGGCCCGGTGGAGGACGTCGCCCGCGAGATCACCCGCCGCTACGCGGGCCTGGTCACCCGGCTGTCCGTCAGCCTTCCCGAGGACGCGGACCCGACGCTGGGGCTGGACGTGCTGGCGGCGGTGCGCGCGCTGGGGTGAGCGCCGGGGTGAGCGCCGGGGGCCGCGGCGTCAGGCGGTCTTCCGCAGCACGGCGGCCTGGGTCACGACGCCCGCGTGCGCGACGCCGTAGTGGATCGAGCCGTCCAGTTCCAGCACGATCACGCGGAGGTCGGTGCTGGCGGCGGCGGCGCAGGCGCCGCTCGGCGTACTCCGCACCAGTCGCGACGTGTAGGTCAACGAGGTCGCCGAGACCTCGGTGAGCTTCCACACGGCCTCGCACCGCGTGGCGCCGTTGTCGAGGCGCGATCTGGTGCTCTCGTCGCCGATGGCGCCCTGGCCGACCGTCAGGGTGACGACCCCGGCCGGGGTGTGGTCGGGGTGTACGGCCGGACCGCTCCACGTGCCGAGGTACGCGACCGGCACGCGGTCTCCGCCGAGGGCGTTGCCGCCGGCGGGAAGCTGGGGGGCCGGCGCGTTGCCGGAGGCCGACCCGGTGGTGGACGTGGCCGTCGTCCGGTCCTTCACCGCGTAGCCCCAGACGGCGACCAGCAGCACGGCCATGACGACGGCCACCAGCACCAGCACGCCACGCCGCCCGCGCGGGCCGTGGCCCGACGGGGCGTACACGGGGATCGGCTGGGGCGGCAGGGGCCACGGCCGGGTGGGTACCGGCTTCGTCGGGGCGGTGGGCTGCCGCAGCGGCTCGGCCGGCGCCGGGCGCGGTGGCGGCACCGTGGCGCGGGGCGGTGCCGACGGCGGCTCCGGCACCGCGGTGCGCGTGGTCCCGGTCCGGTCCGCCTCCAGGTCCAGCAGCTGCGCGGCCGCCCGCCCGATCGCGGCCGCCACCCGGGACGGCAGCCAACTCCCGTTCGTCAACGTCCTGGTGGCCTCGCCGTCGTCATCCAGCCAGGCCCGCAGCAGCTGCGGCGACGGGCGCGCGGCCGGGTCCTTGGCGAGGCAGTCGAGCAGGTTCCGGCGCAAGGAGTCGCTCATCGCGAGGAGGCGGGGATACTCGTGCAGCACCCGGTAGAGCAGCACCACCGGTGCCGTCCCCTCGCCGTACGGGAGTTCGCCGGTGGCCGCGTAGGCGAGGACCGCGGCGAGCGAGAACACGTCACTGGCCGGTCCGACCTGCTCCCCCCGGGCCTGCTCCGGCGACATGAAGCCGGGCGAGCCGATCGCGTTGCCGGTCCCGGTGAGGGTGCTGGTGACGGCCAGGGCGCGGGCGATGCCGAAGTCGATCAGCCGCGGCCCGTCCGGCGTGAGCAGCACGTTGGACGGCTTGACGTCCCGGTGCACCAGCCCGAGCGCGTGCACGTGGGCGAGGGCCTCCGCGAGCCGGACGCCGAGCGCACGGACCGACGCCTCGGGCAACGGGCCGAACTCCCGAACGGCGGCGCTCAGGGACGGCCCGGCGACGTACCCGGTGGCCACCCACGGCCGCTCGCCCTCGGTGTCCGCGTCCAGCACGGGCGCCGTCCACGCCCCGCCGACCCGCCGGGCCGCCTCCACCTCCCGCCGGAACCGCGCCCGGAACTCCCGGTCCCCGGCCAGCTCCGGGCGCACCACCTTGACGGCCACCGTCCGCCCCCGCGCCGACCGTCCGAGGTACACCCGCCCCATCCCGCCCGCCCCGAGCCGGCGCAGCAGCCGGTACTCGCCGACCCGTCGCGGATCGTCATCCTCCAGCGACTGCACGCCCCCACGCTCCCCTCGGCACGCCGTGTGCCCAGAGCAGACCGTACCGGTCCCAATATCCGGAAGCGGCACCGTTGTTGTCACAGCCCGGTGACCACGGCCGGTACCGGGAACCGGCTCCGCGCGGCGGATCGGGGGAGCCACCGCCGAGGTCCTCGACGGGCCATGGCACCCGTACACCCGGATCCTGCTGGAGTCCATGCCGCGGCCCGGCTGGGACCCGCGAACTCGATCGCCGCCGCCCGCCGGGCGCTGTAGGGCCCGGTGTCCTGAAGGCGTGGCCGCTCCGGATTCCGCCGGGCCGGGGCGGCCACCGGGTGATTCGCCCGGATGGCGGGTGCCTGTCGGGCCCGCTCCTGACCGCTCTTTCAGTAGCGTGCGGGACCGTACCCAAGCGTCTATCGGAACGAGGCCCCATGGCTCACCCCCGGCCGTCCCGCCGCTCGCTCCTGCGCTCCGGGGCCGCGTTCGCCGCGCTGGCCCTCACCGACGGCTGCTCCTCCGACGGCGGTGGGGAGGAGCGGCCCCGCCCGGCCCCGTCGAGTGGCCCGGCGGCCTCGGGCAGCCGGGTGATGCCGGCCGAGTCGCGCCCGCACACCCGCACCTTCATGGCCTGGCCGGCCCTGGAGGAGGTGTGGGGCGACCAGCTCCCCGGCGTCCGCCAGGACATCGCCGCGCTGGCCCAGGCGATCGCCGGCTTCGAGCCGGTGGTGCTGATGGCCCGCCCCGACCAGGCCGACCAGGCCCAGCAGGCGTGCGGCTCCTCGGTCGAGGTGATGGAGCTGATGGTCGACGACCTGTGGGCCCGGGACACCGGCCCGACCTTCGTCGCCGGCCCGCAGGGGCTCGCCGGGATCGACTTCAACTCCAACGGCTGGGGCAACAGGCAGACCCACGCCAACGACGGCCAGGCCGCCCGCGACCTCCTCGACCACCTCGGCATCACCCGCCTCCAGGCGCCGATCACAGGGGAGGGCGGCGGCATCGAGGTGGACGGCGAGGGCACGCTGATGGCCACCGAGAGCTCCTGGGTCAACGACAACCGCAACCCCGGCAAGTCCCGCGACCGGATCGAGGCAAGCCTCAAGGACCTGCTCGGCGTCCGGAAGGTGCTGTGGTTCGAGGGCGTCGCCGGGCAGGACATCACCGACTGCCACGTCGACGCCCTCGCCCGCTTCGCCGAGCCCGGCACCGTCGTCCTGCACCGCCCGGCCGCCGACACCCCGTCGGACATCTGGAGCGCGGCCCACGACCAGGCCCTCCAGGTCCTCAAGTCCGAGACCGACGCGAAGGGGAGGACGCTCAAGGTGGTCGAACTCCCCGAGCCGAACTTCGACCTGATCCAGGGCACGGGCAAGAACTTCCTCGCCACCTACGTCAACTACTACGTGTGCAACGGCGGCGTCATCGTGCCGCGCTTCGGCGACCAGGCCGCCGACGACCACGCGGCCGGGATCATCGGCGACCTGCACCCCGGGCGGAAGGTCACCCAGGTCACCATCAACCACATCGCGGGCGGCGGCGGGGGCATCCACTGCGCCACCCAGCAGCAGCCCGCGGTGTGAGCCGACCGGACCTCAGAGCCGTGCGTCTTCTGCGCGGCGTTCGCTCCCGAGGCGGTCGTGACCGGGGCTGCGGCAGCGGCTCGTGCATGGTCGAGCAGTCGTGCACGGGGATCACCTGGAGGCGGCGGCCCCGGGCGTCGGTGGGGATGGCGGTGGTGACCTCGACCGCGGGGCCGCACTTCGCGCGGGCCTCGGCGGCGGTGTGGTCGTCGGGGGCGCACATGACCACGGGCTCGAACTCGGCGATCGTGCGGGCGATCAGCGCGATGTCGGGTTCAGGCCCGCATTGACTGAAAAATCAGTCAAATCTTGGGAGAAGCCATGACGCACCGGGGAGCAAGGTCGTACGGAGCGCGACGCCCCGCGGCCTTCCCGGGCCCGATCAGGAACCGAGCCGCGCCACCTCGGCGTCGATCGCGTCGACCATGAGCGTGCGGGCGTGCGCCAGCGGGAGGCTGCCGCTGAGCCAGCGCACGCTCAGGCCCTCCAGCAGCGCGGTCAGCCGCTCGGCGGCGCCGGCCAGCGCGACCGCCGCCGATATCGGCTGCACGCCCCCCAGCAGTTCGGCGATCTCCTGCACCCAGATCCGGGTGGCCCGGGCCAGGTCCTCGCGGAGCGTCTCGTCGAACACCGCGCTCGCCCGCAGCTCGCCCCACGCGGTGCTGTTCTCGCGCACCTCGGCCGTGTCCCGGAGCTCCAGCAGCAGCGTCTGCTCCAGCTCCTCGCGCGGTGTCAGCGGCGGCGCGTCCGCGGCGCGTTCGGTCGTGTAGCGCCCGGCCCGGTCGTTGATGAACTCCAGCGTCTGCCGGAGGATCCCGGTGCGGTCCTTGAAGTGGTAGTAGATCAGCGCGGTGGACACCCCCGCCTCCGCCGCGAGCTCCTCCACCCGCAGCCCGCGCACCCCGCGCCGCGCGATCACCCGCGCCGCTGCTTCCATGATCGACGTTTTACGACTGGCCACGATCCACCACCTTACCCGGGCTCGACCGGGCGCGGCCCGCCCCCTGAAAACGGCGTCAGCCCACCCGGTCGCCGAGGGCGCGGGAGAAGACCCGGCAGGTGTGGTGGGCGGCTCGGCACCACACGCGGGCCGTACCGCCGACGGCCAGGTACCACCCGATGCCGAAGGGCAGTGCGATCGCGAACCACGACGGCGGAGCCATCTCACCAGGCCGCTGCGCGCCCTCGCGGGCCCACCGGCGGCACCGCTCGACGCCCCGGCGGGTCCAGGCGGCGCAGCGCGAGGCGCGATCGGCCCAGCGGGCGGAGGCGAGCAGGAGCCGGGCGTACAGGTCGTCGCGGCGGCCGCTCATCCCGGCTCCAGGCGGGCCGCGAGCCGCCGGGGGAGGGCATCCCGGTTCGCGGGGGTGAGGTGGAGGACCTCGACGTCGGGGCGGCGCTTGAGGGCGTCCGTGAACGGTCCGGGCTGCGCCTGCACGGTGGCCACGACGTCGACGTCGGCGGCGAACAGCGCCCGGACGGCGTCCTCGAACGGGCGATAGGCGAGCTCCATCCGTCCGAGCTCGTCGATGAGCACCAGCGACGTCCCGGAGGTCCACGCCAGGGACGGCAGCGCCAGCCGCTCCATGACCCCCAGGTCGACGCCGTACCGGCCGACCTTCGGAGGCCCCGGGAAGCCCACATGGGCGAGCACGGCCCGCCGGCCCGCCAGCGTCTCCAGGGCGAAGCCGACCCGGGCGCCGCGGCCCTCACCGTCCGGGTCGGCGCGAATCTCCTCCGTGGTGAAGCCGACGGCCACGCGGGCGCGCAGCAGCCCCGCCAGCCGGCGGATCGCGGTGGTCTTCCCGGCGCCGGGGCGGGCCTCCAGCAGGATCCTGGTGGGCATCGCGGGGACCGTGGTTCGGGAGTCGTCCTGCTACCAGCCTGCCACCGGGAGCGCCGGCGTTCCCTGCGGGCCCGGCCGCCGCGTGGGACTCTGGGGTAGTAGCGACGGACGGGCGGTGACGGCTCGGCGCGGTGGTCCGTGAAGGAGGACCTGATGTCGGACGAAGCGTTGATGGGCGACCAGGTGTACCAGCCCGACGGCTCGGAGGTGCAGGACGACGCCGGCCCTCTGGAACCGGAGGACACCCTGATCGACCGCGGCCTCGAATCGGCGCTCGACGAAGGCTACGCGCCCCCCGAGCGCCCGCTCGCCGTGGAACGCCACGGCGTCACCGCGGCGGAGCAGCACACCCGCGAGAGCCTGGCGCAGCGCCTGGCGGAGGAGCTGCCGGACGTCGCCGCGCCCGAGTGGGACGGCATCGGCGACACCTACGGCACCGACGGCGAGCCGATCGACACCGAGGCGGGCGAGGTCCGGACCGGCCGGCTGATCGCCTCCTCCGGCTCGCGCAGCGACCTGATCGCCGAGGACGTGGGCATCTGCGGCGGCGCCGCGACCGCCGAGGAGGCGGCCATGCACACCACCGACGACCCCGAGGCCCTCATCGACTGACGGCTGCGACACCTCCCCCGTTCCGCTGACAACGCCGACGGCCGTGCGCGAGCATGGGGCGATGCCCGAGACGTCGCACTCCCGCGCCCCCGGGCAGCTCCGGCGCGCCGTAAGGACAGTGACGTAAGGACAGTGAGGAGTGGGAAGTCGGCCGTCCCGACTTCCCATGGGGCTCCGGGAGTCGCGCCGTTCGCGGTCTCCCACCGTGCGACGCCATCGTGGCCCAGGGCCGGTTTCCGCCGTCCCCGGCGGGAACCGGCTCGCAGGGTGGTGAGGGTGCCGGGGCGGCGTCGTCGGCGGTCCGACGGGCGGGCCTCGCCGGCGGGCGGGGCCGCGCCGAGTACGGCAGTGGCGCCCGCGCTTGTTGCGGAGGCGGTGAGCAGGCGGCGGCGGGACAAGGGCATCGTCAGCGGTGCCCTTGGGCGGGTGAGTCGGGTCAGCAGGTGTGAAGCGTCGCCGTGGGCCGGAGCTCCCGGGACCTGGGGCGGGTCAGCCGAGGGCGCCGACGACGGCCTTCGTCGTCTGGGCGATCAGAGCGTCGTCGGAGGTGGCGTCGGCCTTGCCGCGGTCGGACAGGACGGCGATGACGATCGGGCTGCGGCCGCCGGCCGGCCACGCGACGGCGACGTCGTTGCGGGTGCCGTAGCCCGCGTTGCCGGTCTTGTCGCCGACCTTCCAGTCGGCGGGCAAGCCCGCGCGGATGTACGGCGCGCCGGTGGTGTTGCCGACGAGCCAGCTGGTCAGCAGCTGGCGCCAGTCCTCCTTGAGGGCGTCGCCGAGCACGTAGCGGCGCAGGTCGGCGGCGAGGACCCGGGGCGTGCTGGTGTCGCGGGTGTCGCCGGGGGTCGCCTCGTTGAGGGTGGGTTCGGTGCGGTCGACGCTGGTGGTCATGTCGCCGAGGAAGCGCAGGGACTGCTGGACGGCCGCCGGGCCGCCGAGCTCGGCCATGACGAGGTTGGCCGCGGTGTTGTCGCTGTACTCGATGGCGGCGGCGGCCAGATCGCGCACCTTCATGCCGGTGGCGACGTGCTGCGAGGTGATCGGCGCCCACTTCAGCACGTCCTCCTGGCGGTACGCGACCACCTTGTCCAGCTCCTCGTCGGAGGCCTTGCGCAGCAGGGCCCCGGCGGCGAGCGACTTGATCGTGGACGCGAACGCGAACCGCTCGTCGGCGCGGTACGCGATCTCCCGGCCGCTGCCGGTGTCCACCGCGTACACGCCGAGGCGGGCGCCGAAGTGCTGCTCGAGTTCCTCGAAGGACTCGGTGGTTGCAGCAGTCGTCGCGGCGGCCGCCGGCGCCGGCGGGCTCTTGTCGCTGCTCCTGCCGGCATGGCCGCACCCGCTCATCAGGGCGGTCGCGAGCAGGGCCACGGCGGGCAGCGCGGTACGGGGGCGGCGGAGCGCAGGCGTCATCGGTCATCTCCAGGGCGGGTTGTGCCGTCGCCCTCAGCTAAACAGGCCGTCAGGTCCCCAGTCCAAGAGCATGATGATGAAGAGACCTATATCGAAATGCCTATGATTGCTGCCCATGGACCTGTTGGGGCACCTCCGCCACTTCCGCGCCGTCGCCGAGGAGCGGCACTTCGGCCGCGCCGCCGAGCGCCTGCGGATCGCGCAGCCCTCGCTCTCGCAGCGGATCCAGCGCCTGGAGCGCGAACTCGGCGTGACCCTGTTCGACCGCGGCCCGCGCGGGGTCGACCTCACCCCGGCGGGCCGGCTGCTGCTCGCGGAGGCGGAGGAGGTGCTGGAGAGTTCCGCCCGTCTCCTCGCCACCGCCGCCGACCTGCGCACCGGTCGGGCGGGTACTCTGCGCGCCGCCGTACCACCCGAGCTCGGGTCCGCCGCCCTGGCCGCGCTGCTCACCGGCTTCGAGAGCGCCTCCCCGGGTACCCGGCTCGAACTGCGGGAGCTGCCGGTCGCGGCCGTGGTGCGCGAACTCGCCCAGCACACGGTGGACGTCGCCGTCGTCCGCCACCCGTGCCCGGCCGCCGGGTTGGCCTTCGGGCCGATCCTGCACCAGCCGCTCGGCGTCCTGCTGGCAGCCGGGGGCCCGTACGCCGACCGCGCCGAGCTGGCGGTGGCCGAGCTGACCGGCCGTCGCCTGGTGCTCTTCCCCCGCGCCACGGCCCCGGCGCTGTACGACGAGATGCTCACCACCCTGACCCGGCACGGCTGCACCCCGGAGGCCGTCGTCGACCCGCCCGGCCCGGACGTCGCCGGCGCGCTCGTGCTCACCGGCAGCGCGGTCGCCCTGGTGCCGCGCACCGCGCCGCCGCCGGGTACAGTCTGGCGTCCGCTCACCGGCACCCCGTTGGCCTGGCGCATCTCCACGGCCTGGCCGGCCGGGCGCGGCGGACCCGCCGTCCGACTGTTCGCCGAGGCCGCCCACGAGGCGCTGACCGAACACGGCGGCCTGCTGCCCCAGCCGCCCAACCGCCCGCTCTTCCCCCGGCCCGCAATGGAGTTCCCGCTGTGACCAGCGACCGCACCAGAGCCGATCGCACGGCGCGCGCCCGCATCGCCGCCGCCTTCGCCGACGCCGGCGTCAGCGGCTGCCTGCACGCGCGCGACCTCGACACCGGCGCCGAGGTCGCCGTCGGCGCCGACACCGCGGTCAGCACCGCGAGCGTCCACAAGGTCTGCCTCCTGGTCACGCTGTTCCGCGAGGCCGCTGCCGGACGGATCGACCTGGCCCGGCAGGTGGACGTCCCCGCCGCCGGCCGCACCCCCGGGCGGACGGGCCTGGCGGCCATGCTCGACGCCGCCCGGCTCTCCCTGCGCGACCTCGCCTACCTGACCGTCGCCGTCAGCGACAACACCGCCGCCGACGTGCTGTGGGACGCGGTCGGCCTGGACACCGTCAACCGCACCATGGCCGACCTGGGCCTCACCCGGACCGTCGCCGTCCACAAGCTCCGCGACCTGTTCGGCGCCCTCGCCGAGGACACCGGCCCGGACTCCCCGGTCGACCCCGCCGTCGTCGCGAGGCTCCGCGTCCTCGACCCGGCCTTCACCAACCACAGCACCGCCCGCGAGATGACCGCCCTGCTCGCCGCCCTCTGGCACGGCGACGCCTGCCCCGGCGAACAGGGCGCCGCGCTGCGCCGCCTGCTCGGCCTCCAGGTCTGGCCGCACCGGCTCGCCTCCGGGTTCCCGTTCGACGACGTCCGCGTCCACGGCAAGACCGGCACCCTCCCGACCCTGCGCCACGAGGTCGGCGTCGTCGAGTACCCCGACGGCGGCCGCTACGCCCTCGCGGTGTTCACCCGCGCCGCCGCCACCACCATCACCCTCCCCGCCGCCGACGCCGCCATCGGCACCACCGCCCGCCTCGCCGTCGACGCCCTGCGTGCGACGGCGGCCGGGAGGGATGGCAGGCCCTGACCCCGAGGAGTGGTTCCGACGTCGGTCAGTGGCCGTCGGCGATCAGTGAGCGGGTGACGGGGTTGTCACTCCTCCGGTGCGCGGCCCGGGCTGCGGCCAGGGCGGCCGTCACGCTCGCGGTGATGTCGGTGATCGGGTAGAACACCTCGCGGATGGTCCGGTCCCGGTCGACCACCAGGGTCAGCCGCTTCAGGCGGGTGGTGCCGGCGGCTCGGAAGGTGGGCAGGCGCAGGGCGCCGGTGAGGCCGAGAGCGAGGTCGGAGAGCAGCGGGAAGCCGAGGTCCTGGGCGTCGGCGAAGGCGCGCTGCTCGTCCGGGCGTTGGGTGGAGACACCGTGCACGACGGCACCGGCGGCGGTGAACTCGGCGAGGCGGTCCCGGTAGGTCAGCGATTCCAGGGTGCAGCCGGGTGCCCCCGGCACCGACGACCAGCCGGGCGGGTAGGACTCGGGCCGGGCGAAGGCTCCGGGGAAGCAGTACAGGACGGTGGCCGCGCCCGCGGCGACGGGATCGTGCGCCTCGCCGTCGGCGCCCGGGAGCAGCAGCTGGGGGATCCGGGTGCCGCGCAGCGCGTGTACGCGCTCCGCCTCCTGGGAGTCCTCGGCGGCGGTGGCCGTGTGCGTGCCGTCACCGAGCAGCCAGCTGTCGCCCCAGTCCTGGAGGGCGACCAGGACCGGCAGCAGGGCGCGCCCGCGCGGGGTGAGCCGGTACTCGTGGCGCGGCGGGTGCTCCTGGTACGGCTCGCGGGTGAGCACGCCGGAGTCGACGAGCAGACGCAGGCGTTCGGCGAGCACCTTCCGGGAGAGGCCGAGCTCCTGCTGGAACTGCTCGAAGCGGTTCAGCCCGCGGGCCGCGTCGCGGACGATCAGCAGCGTCCAGCTGTCCCCCACCACGTCGAGGGCCTGGGCGATCGCGCAGTTGTCGTCCTCCGGGCCGCCGCGTCGGACCATCCTGGCCTCCTTCCGGGAGTGATCACGTCGTTGACCATAGCCCCGCCGGGCTGAGATAGTCCGTTCCGAAAAGGAACGGACTAGCGGGGGTGGCCGTGCGGAACGGGACCAGCGGCAGTGCGCGGGACAGGGGTGCGCTACGGGCGCTGCCGAAGACGGTCTGGCTGCTGGCGGCCGGGGGCTTCGCCAACACGATGGTGTCCTTCACCTTCGTCTACCTCTTCGTCTACCTGACCGGTTCGCGCGGGCTCAGCACGGCCGCGGCCGGGACCATCGCCGGCGCCGGCGGCTTCGGCCTCGTGGCGGGCAACTTCACCGGCGGCTGGTTCGGGGACCGCTTCGGCCACCGCCGGACGCTGCTCACCGGGGCCGCGGTCGGCGGCGCCGGGCTGATCGCCCTGCCGGTGCTGCCGACCGCCGTGCTGCTCCTGGTGCTGCCGGTCTGCCAGTACGCGGCCGGAACGGTGCGCGCGGCCAGCTCGGCGCTGGTGGCGGTGGCCGTGCCGCCCGGCGACCGGCGGCAGGGCTTCGCGGTGCTGCGCTTCGCCGGCAACGCGGGGTTCACCATCGGGCCGCCGCTCGGCGCGTTCATCGCGACCCACTACTCGTACGAGTGGCTGTTCCGCGCCGACGGGCTCGGGTCGCTGCTGTTCGCCGCGTACGCCGCGCGCGTGCTGACCGCCGACCAGCCGCGCAGCCGGCGGGCCGCCACCGGGGGCGGGATGTGGGCGGCGCTGCGGGAGCGGCCCGCGGTGCTCGTGCTGCTGCCCGCGATCGTGGTGGTGGACACCGTCTACCGGCAGCAGTACTCGATCCTGCCGGTGTTCCTCGCGGACCACGGGATCGGCACCGGCGTGTACGGCGCGGTGCTGGCGATCAACGGCGGTCTGATCCTCGCACTGGAGCTGGTGGTCACCATGGCGCTGCGCGACCGGGCACCGCTGCGGATCATCGGCACCGGCCTGCTGCTGGTCGGCGCGGGTTTCGCGGCGCTGGTCGCGGGGGCGTCGGTCGGCGCCGCCGTGGTGATGATGGTGGTCGTCACGGCGGGCGAGATCCTCTACAAGACCCCGGCGACGGCCTTCGTCGCCGACAGCGCGCCGCCGGAGTTCCAGGGCCGCTTCCAGAGCCTGTACGCGGGGGCCTCCACCGCCGGAACCGTCCTCGCCCCACCGCTCGGCGGAGCGCTCTACCAGTCGGCGCCCGGCTTGCTGTGGCCGCTGTGCGCCTGCCTCGCGGTACTCGCCGGGCTGGCCGTGTTCGCGGCCGGCCGCCTGGCCGCTCCGGGCGTGGACGCTTCTCCGGTGCCCGAGGCGGTCGGGGGATGAGCAGCCCGCGCGGGTGGGCGCGGACGGGGCCGCGCGGGGCCATCCCCTGTCGCGTGGGCTCCGTGTGATGATGCCGGCGGGTTGCTCCACGGCGCCCCGCCTCGGTAGGTGACGGTCACCCGTCCGGGCGGAGGGCCCGGGCGCGCAGGGCGATCTCCAGCTCGAAGCGGCCGCCCGGGCCGGTGAGCGCCGCGCCGAACAACTCCTGGACGCGGTGCAGGCGTTGGCGGGCGGTCTGGGGGTGGATGTCGAGCCGGTCCGCCACCTCGGGTGCGCTGCCGTGGTCGGTCTGCAGCCAGGCCAGCAGCGTCTGCGCCGCCCGGTCGGCCTGCTTGGCGGTCAGGCCGTTCAGCGGCGCCAGCCGGTGTTCGGCGATCAGCCGGACCAGTGGGCGGTCGGCGAGCAGCAGCAGTTCGGACAGGTGGTCGTGGCAGTCCGCCGGCTCCGGCGGCGGGGGATCGGGCAGCCGGGTGCGCAGCAGCCGGGCCCAGCGCAGGGAGTGTGCGGCCTCGCCGAGCGGCACGGTCGGGCCGATCACCGCTCCCCGTCCGCGCAGGGCGTCGCGGACCGCGCCGTCCCGCAGGAACGGTTCCGGCAGCAGGAGACAAGGCTCGGGCGGTTCCAGGTCCGCCAGCACCGGATCCGGCAGCCGGGGCGGCCAGGAGGGCGGGGACGGCAGGGGCCGGTCCGTGCCCGGGGCGTCCAGCGCCACCGCGGCCACGCGCGAGGGCAGCGCCCAGTCCGCCGCGTCGGCGGCCCGTCGCACCTCGTCCTCGCTCGCGCCGTCCAGGAGGGCGCGCAGCAGGTGGTGCCGGGCGCGGCCCAGCGCCCCGGCCCGGTCGGCCCGCGCGTCGAGGTACCCGCGCACGCTCGCGGCGGCGATCTCGTCGATGTGCGCGAACACCGCCTCCGCCAGCGTCACCAGCGCGTCCGCCCCGAGGCCGCGGCGTCGCGCCACGCGGGCGTAGCGCCGCCAGGCGACCCGGGCGCCGAGCCGGTAGGCGGCCTGGAGCGCGTCCAGGCTGCGGCCCTCGGTGAGTTCACCGCGCCCGAGCGAGCGGTAGACGTGCAGCCGCTCCGGGGCGAGTCCGGCGGCGTCCTCGACGCGGTCGGCGAACTCGGCGAGCGCGGTCTCGACGCCGTGCTGGATTCCCGCGCCGAATTTCCCGGAGAGGGGGCGGGAGAATTCCGGAATGGCCGCCCGGATCTCCCTGATGATCTCGGCGGCGAGGCCCTTCTGTTCGGCTCTGAGTTCGGTGGAGAAACCGCGCGGAAGGGCGGCCCATGGTGCTGTCACGTCGTGTGAGTATGCGGCGGTGTTACTGGTCAGTCAATACTTCCGGCAAGGGGTTGAGCACCCGTCGGACGGCCGGTGGCCTACCGGACACTCGCGCGGGTGACAGTTTTTGGCGCGCGTGGGAGAAATTCCTGGCAGCTGGGAAAGAACTTGCGGCAGGGCGTTGTCGAATCCGTTGACGATCCATCGTGGCGCACCTAGCTTCGGGATCCGTCGCCGGATGTCAGGGAATTCCGGCGCGAACCGGAAGGCGTGCAATATGAGAACGAAGCGAGCACGGGCGCTCGCGGTCGCGGCACTCGCCGGGACCGGCCTGCTGGCCACCGCCGCCCAGCCGGCCGACGCGGCCACGGCGTACCCGGTCGAGTACCACTACGCGGTCGGCTTCCCGCAGGGCTTCTTCGCCCCCGACGGCGCCCCGCCCGGCGCGAACGACTGGTCCTGCCGGCCGAGTGCCGCCCACCCGGAGCCCGTCGTGCTCGTCCACGGCACCGCCGAGAACATGAACGACAACTGGCGCGGCGCGGCGCCGCTGCTCGCCGACGCGGGGTACTGCGTCTTCGCCTTCGACTACGGTGGCGCTCCGGGTTCACCGGTCCAGGGCCTCGGGCCGATCGCGGACTCCGCTCAGCGGTTGTCCGCGTTCGTCGACGAGGTCCTCGCCGCCACCCGGGCGGGCAGGGTCGACCTCGTGGGCCACTCCCAGGGCGGCGGCCTGCTGCCGCGCTACTACCTGAAGAACCTCGGCGGCGCGGCCAAGGTGGCGAAGCTCGTCGGCATCACCCCCAACAACGGCGGGACCACGCTGGACGGCCTCACCGAACTCGGCCGTCAGCTCCACCTGCTGGAGCCGGCCAACGCGGTGCTCGACACCGTCTGCGCGGCGTGTGTGGAGCAGGAGATCGGCTCCCCGTTCCTCACCGGGCTCAACGCGGGCGGGATGACCGTCCCGGGCGTCGACTACACCGTCATCGCGACGCGGTTCGACGAGGTCGTCACCCCGTACACCAACTCCTACCTCCCGGCGGGCCCGCGCGTCACCAACCTCACCGTCCAGGACCAGTGCGCACTCGACACCACCGACCACCTGGAAGGCGGCTACGACCCGATCGCGCTCGCCGACGTCCGCAACGCGCTCGACCCGGCGCACCCCGTCCCGGTCCCGTGCCTGCCGGTGCTCCCGGTCACGGGCCCGCTGCTCTGACGCACCGCCCGGCGTGCCTCGGCGAGGAGGCGCGCCGGGCGCATGCCGTTCGTCAGCTGTGCTTCCAGGCCACCGAGAACGCGGTGCCCCCGCTGAGCCCGGAGGTGGCGGCCTTGGTGACGCCGCCCGAGGCCATGGTGATGCTCGACGCGCCGGACGAGCCGAGGCTCTGCCCGTTGACGGTCGCCCCGTTGAAGCCGACGGTGCCGAAGTCCGAGAGCGGGAGGACGCCGGTGGAGCTGGACGGCGCTTCCGCGATCACCTCGGCGGAGGCGAGGGCCGCGCTCCGCAGCGACTTGTTGACGGTGCGCTTCCAGCCCTGCGTGGTGTCGGCGAGCGTGAGCGTGAACGACCCGGAGCCGGTGGTGGTGACGCTCGCGGTGAAGCGGTCGCCGGGCCGCACGGTGTTGGTGAAGTCGGTCGGGTACGCCGGGTACATCTCGTACCAGGACGAGTACACCGGCGAGCCGCCGGAGCAGTCCGCCTCGGTGCCGAGCTGCTCGACCGTGCTGCTGCCGTCCCCGTCGATCCCGACCCAGAAGCTGGACCAGGTGTCGGAACCGGAGCAGGAGATGGACGGCTGGACCCAGCTGGCGCTGACGCTGGTGAACCTGCCGCCGGTGGCGGCGTAGCCGGCCCAGTTGCTGCTGGTGCTCTGCAGCACGCCGCCGCCGTGGTGGCCGAGCGGGGCGTGGACCAGGGTGGGGGCGGTGGCGGCGAGGGCCGGCGTCGCGCCGCCGAGTACGGTCAGCAGGGCGACGGAGGAGGCGACGAGGGCGCGTCGAGGCGTGCGTCGACGGGCTATGGACATGGCTACTCCTGTGTGAGGGAGTGGAGTTGACCAAGCGTCGACAACGGTAAGGCTGGCGGTCCGCGGTGATGAGTCACCGGGCGGTAAAGAATTTCCGGGGGGATCCTGGGACGGCATGGCCGCCTACCCGGTCGCATCGTGACCGTTGTTCACGATCGATCGGATCGCCGATGGTCAAGTCGACCACCGCACTGCCGTCGGACTGCCGATCCCCGACGGCTACGACTTCCCGACGCGCGCCATCGTGGGCATGCCCGCGGGGGTCGGCCGTCAGGCGGAGCGCACCGGCTGGACGGCGCGGCGCTCGCGCAGCGTCCGCAGCACGCGCCGGGTCGCGCGGGTGGCGACCGGGGGAAGGAGTTCCAGGGCGAGCCGGCGCGGCGTGGAGCGCTGGACCGGCGCCTTGACCTGGTAGTTGAGCCGCAGGACGCGCGCCCCGGCGATGGTGTCCTCGTCCACCGTGTAGCCCTCCGCCCGCCAGTCGCGGCCGAGCAGGACATCGCGGGCGGCGGCCGCGTCGCCCCAGGTGCCGTAGAACTTCATCGGGGTGAGCAGCACCGGCCGGAGTCCGCCGGTGAACACCGCCTCCCAGACCGCCGCGGAGACGCCCGGGGTGTGCTCGGAGCGGTAGTCGTCGAGCGCGACGAGGCCGTCGTCGGCGAGCGCGGCGCGGGCGACGGCGATGTCCCCGGCGACGTGCTCGTACAGGTGCGAGGCGTCGACGTGGGCGAACCGGCAGCTGCCTGCCGGGATCCGGCCGTCGGCCAGCACGGACGTGGGGGCCTGCACGATCTCCGGCAGGGTGGCGTGGAACGCGAGGTAGTTGGCCTCGAACGCGCTGCGGGTGAGCGTCTTGTGGTAGGACATCGCCATCTCGGCGGCGTTGTCCGCGTCCCCCGCGTCGGAGTCGAAGAGGTCGCAGACGGTGAGGCGCTCGCCGGGCCGGAGGTGGTCGCCGAGCAGGACGGCGCTGCGGCCGAGGTAGCTGCCGAGTTCGAGGATGTCGCCGGCGACCCCGGCCGCGCTCTGGGCGGAGAGCAGGTGCCCGAAAGCCGCCCGGTCGAGACTGAAGAACCAGCCGGGGATGTCGTCCCGCTTCAGCGGGGCGGGTTGGGCGGCTGCGGTCTCGCTCGTGGTCACGGCGGCCTCCAGGGGAGCGGGCGGGGCCCGGCGGCGGGTTCACGCCGCACCGGTGCCCCGCGGGTCCGTCGGACGTGAGGCGGATCATCATAGCGATGGCGGGGCCCGATGGGACCAGGTGGCGATCGGCAGAATTCCGCTTCCCTGCCCTGCTGTTCGGTCCCGCTCGGCAGGGGCGTGGGGCTGTCCGGCCTACGCCCCCGTGCCCTTCGGGCCGGCTCCCACCAGCTGCTCGATCGTCTCCGCGAGCCACGTCCGCTCCGCCGCGCCGGAGGCGCGGGCGACCAGGAGCATGCCCCGGCGGAACGGGTTCGGCTCGCGCTCGGCGGTGACCGGCCGGCCCTCCCCGTCGTAGAAGAAGCTGCTCGGCGCCTCCAGGAAGTCGAGCCGGCGGCGCAGCACCGCGGCCTGGCGGGCGGGGTCGGCGAGGTGGTGGAGGAAGGCGGCCAGGGCGAAGAAACGAATCTGGTCGGTGATCTCCGCCTCCTCCGGATCGGCCAGCCGGCGCCGGAGTTCGGCCCGCCCGGCGTCGGTGAGCTCCAGCGTCTGGCGGGGGACGGCGCCGCTGCCCGGCTCGGTCCTGCGGTGCAGCAGGCCGGCCTTCTCCAGCCGGGTGATGGCGGGGTAGAGCGCGCCGTCGCTGACCGGCCGGACGTGCCCGGTCAGGCCGGTGATCCGGGACTTGAGCTCGTAGCCGTGCAGCGGCTGGTCGTAGAGGAATCCGAGGATCGCGAGCGTCAGCACGTCGAAGCCCTTTCGTCGGAGTGCGCCCGATGCGTGCGCCACTTTACCTCTTGCCGATGTGCATCGATGAGAGGTATCTCTATTCGATGTATCGCACATCGAGTGGGGGAGAAGCATGCGCACACACCTGGCACGACTGGCCGCCCTGGCCGGACCGGTCTACGCCGAACTCCTGTCGGGCGTGATCGCCTCCGTGGTCGGTGCCTTCTGGGTGGCCGGGCTCGGCGGCGCCGCCGTCGCGGCCGTCACCCTCGCGGGCACCGTCGAGAACCTGCTGCTCGGACTCGTCCTCGTGGTCGCCTCGGGCACCGGCCTGCGGCTCTCGCGTGCCCTCGGTGCCGGCGACCACGCCGAGGCCGCCCGCACCACCCGCGCGGCGTGGCGGCTCTGCGCGCTCGGCACCGCCGCCCTCGCCGTTCCCGGCTTCCTGCTGCGCGAGCGCCTCGCGGCGGGCTTCCTCGACGGCCCCGCGGCGGGGCTCGCCGCCGGGTACTTCGCCGTCGCGTTCCCGGCGTTCGCGCTGTTCTCCGGCCAGCGCGTCGCCGACGAACTGTTCAAGGGCGCCGGTGACACCCGCACCCCGATGCGGATCGCGCTGCTCTCCAACGCGCTGCTGGTCGCGCTCGACCCGCTGCTCGTCCTCGGCGCCGGGCCCCTCCCGGGCCTCGGCGTGACCGGCGCCGCGTTGGCGCTGACGGCCGCCCGGGCGGGGGCGTTCGCCGTCACGCTGCGCCTGCTGGCGAGGCGTCGGACGGCCGGGCGTGGGACGGCCGGGCCCGCCGGGGGAGTCGGCCCGGCGATGGGGCGGATCGTCCGCGCAGGGGCGCCGTTCGGCCTGGACTTCACCGCCCGGATGGCCGTCGGGACAGCCCAACTCGCCCTCGTCGCGGGCTTCGGCGTCGCCGCCGTCGCCGGGTACGGGGTCGGCTACCGGGTTCTGCTCGTCGTCACCATGGCGTTCTACGCGCTGCGGCAGGCCGCCGCGATCGAGGCTGCCCGCCTCGGCGGTGCGGGGAGAGGTGGCGAGCTGCCCGAACTCGCCCGCGCCACCGGCCGGTTCGCCGCCCTCCTCGGCGCGGTGGGGGCCGTGCTGTGTGCGGCGCTCGCCGGGCCGGTGAGCGGGCTGTTCACCGACGACCCGGCCGTGGCCGGGCAGTCCGCCGGCTTCCTGCGCATGGCGGCGCTCTACCTCCTCCCGTACGCCCTCGTGGTCGCCCTCGGCGGCGTGCACCAGGCCGCGGGCGCGGGGCGGGCGCTGGTGCTGTCCGTCGCGGTCGGCCTCGGTGCCCAACTCGCCTCCGCGGCCGCCCTGTCGGGGCCGCTCGGGGTGAACGGCGTGTGGGCCGGCCTCGCCGTGGGCGCGGTCGTCCAGCTCGCCCTCCTGCTGGCGCTCACCCGCCGCCGTGCGCCGAGAAAGCCGAGGAACGGGCCAGCCGAGAAGCGCGCGGTCGACGTGCTGGTCGAGGGGCGTGAACCGTCCAGGCCGGTGATGTGACCGATGGTCAGAACCTCCTTGCTCTCCGTTATTCCGTACCGGGCCCCGCTCTCACGGCTGAGGAGCGTTCTGTGCGCGCGCCGTGCCGGGGATGCGGGTGGCGAGCAGCGCGCCGCCCGCGGCGACGGCGGCGAGGGCGAGGGCGGCGGGGCCGAGGGCCGTGCCGACGGCGGCGGGTCCGGCGACGGTGGTGGCGAGCGCGATCCCGAGGGCGGGGCCGACGTTCATCGCGGTCTGCTGGAGGCCGCCCGCGACCCCGGCCCGGGTGGCGGCCGCTCCGCGCACGAGGACCACCGTGGCGGTGGCCATCACCGCGCCGAACCCGCCCCCGAGCAGCAGGAAGCCCGCTGCTGTCTCGACCGGCCCGGACGACCGGTCGAACCGGGAGATCAGCAGCACGCCCAGCGCGATGAGCGCCATGCCCGACACGACGGTTTCACGCGGGCCGTGACGCTTCGCCAGTCGCGTCGACGCGGGCGCCGCGAGCACCATCGTCACGGCGAGCGGCAGCGCCCGCAGTGCGCTCTGCAACGGGTCGAGGGCGAGGACGTCCTGGAGGAAGTAGGTGGCGAGGAAGAGCGTCCCGGAGAGCGCCGCCGACGCCGCGAGCAGGACGCCCAGCGCGGGCGCCACCTCCGCCGAGCGCAGCACGGCGGGCGGCAGCAGCGGACGGGCGGTGCGCCGCTCGTGCTGGGCGAACGCGAGGCCGAGGACGGCGGCCGCGGCCAGGCCGAGCGCGCCCGAGACCGATCCGCCGGCGGTCGGCAGGACGACCAGGGTGTGGACGAGGCAGGCCAGGGTGAGTGCGAGCAGGGCCGCGCCCGGCAGGTCGAGCCCGGCGGCGTGCTCGTCACGAGCCGGCCCCGGCATCGGGACGGCGAGGGCGAGCAGCCCGGCGGCAGCGGCGGGCAGGAGGGTCAGGAAGAACACCGCCCGCCAGCCGAAGTGCGCGGTGAGCGCGCCGCCGACGAGCGGTCCGACGGCGGCCGCGAGCCCGAGCGCGCTGGTGCGCACGGCGATCGGCGTGGCGAGCCGGTCGGCGGGGAACACCGCGCGCAGCATGCCGAGCGTCGCGGGCTGGAGCAGGGCCCCCGCGACGCCCTGCGCGACCCTGAGCGCGATCACCCACCCGATGTCCGGCGCCAGGCCGATCCCGGCGGAGGCGGCGGCGAAGCCCGCCACACCGGCGCCGAACACGCGCCGGTGCCCGTACCGGTCGCCCAGGCGGCCGGCGAAGACCAGCAGGGCGGCGACGGCGACGAGGTAGCCGGTGCTGGTCCACTGGACGGCCGCGGCGGTGGTGCGGAGGTCGCGCTGGAGGTCGGGCTGCGCGACGGTGAGCACGGTGCCGTCCAGGGCCACGACGACGGCGCCGGTGATGCTCGCGGCGAGCGTGCGGCGCTCCCGCCGGGTGGCGCTCACCGCTGCCCCGGGCCGCCGACGTGGGCGTCGATGATCGCCTCCACGAGCGGCTCGACGCGGTCGTCCCCCGTGAGCAGCCGCAGGCTGCCCCAGGTGCGCAGCTGGGCGAGGCCGTGCAGGTTGGCGAGCAGGGCGACGGCGGTGGTGTCGGTGTCGCGCTCGGGGCAGGCCTCGCCGACCAGGCGGGCGAAGGTGCGGAACAGCGGCAGGGAGGTCGAGCGGAGGTCGGCTCCGCTGCCCTCCAGCAGGTCGTGGCGGAACATCAGCTCGAACATGCCGGGGTTGGCGGCGGCGAAGCGCAGGTGGGCGCGGGCGAGGCCGGTGAGCCGCTCCCGTGGCGGGAGGCCTTCGGTGGCGGCGAGGGCGTCGACGGTCGCGAGGGCGTCGGTGAGTTTGCCGAAGCCGTGCCGGGCGATGGCGGCGAGCAGTTCGCGGTGGGTGGGGAAGTAGCGGCGCGGCGCACCGTGCGAGACGCCGGCCTGGCGGGCGATCTCGCGCAGGCCGAGCGCCTGGACGCCGTCACGGGCCAGCAGCTCGACGCCGGCGGCCACCAGGCGGGTGCGGAGGTCCTTCTCCTCTTCGGTCATAGACACTGTCTACCAGGACTGCGTAGACAATGTCTACTCGCCGGGGCGCGGCGCCGCGCGGCACGATCGGCGCCATGGACGAAGGCGGAGAGCCGGCCTGCCGGCTGGATCGGGTGTGCCCGGAATGCGGCCGGCTGCGCGAGCGGCCCGGGCCCGGGCCGTGCGAGAACTGCGGCGCCGGTCCGGACGGGCCGGACGGGAGGCGATCGAGCCCGGAGGGCGACTGAGCCCCGGCGCGGCACGGCGGCCGGACCGGGGCGTCAGGGGCTCGCGGGAGCGGTGGCCGACTACTGCGGCGGCTCGTCGCGGAACTGTTCCTTGAGCTTGTCCTGGGCGGTGTCCACCTGGCTGCTGTACTTGCCCTCGGTGCGCTCGTCGAAGGCGTCTCCGGCCTTGTCGACGCCCTTCTCGGCCTGGTCCTCGTGGCCCTTCAGCAGGCTCTTGAGCTTATCCAACATGGACATGGTCACACTCCTGGAAGTCAGGCCCCCGCCCCTCCAGGATCACCGCGCGGGCGCGGGTCCGCATCCCGTTGCGATCCGGCCGCGATCCGGCCGCGATCCCGCCGCCGTCCCCCGGGTGGACGCGGCGGTCTTGGCAGGCGTGGTGACGGTCATGTCAAATCGGGATTCCATGGACCGTCGGAAGGACTCGCCTTGACGCTGCGTAGCCGCCGCCCGGGCCCCCGCCGCCCGAGCGCCCCGTTCGCCCGTCCCACCGGAGTCTCCCTGACCATCGCCGTCCTGGTGACCCCGGTGCTGCTCGCCGGGGCCAGCGCCGAGAGCGCCGATCCGGATCCGGCCCGCCGCGGTGCGGAGTTGGCCGCCAAGCTGGTCGGCGAGAGCAGCGCCGACGACGCCCTGGACACGCTGAGAGCCCTCCAGCGGATCGCGGACCGCAACGGTGGTACCAGGGCGGCCGGTTCGAAGGGCCACGACGAGTCGGCGCGCTACGTCGACGAGCAAGCTCGCCGGGCCGGGCTCAAGGTCTCGCGGCAGGAGTTCACGTACACCTTCTTCGAGGTGCGGGCGCAGCGCCTCGACGTCGTGTCGCCGCAGGCCGAGCAGGTGCCGGTGATCGCCATGACGTACTCGCCGAGCGGCCCGGGGGCGGGCGCGAGGGGCGAGTTGGCGGTGGTGCCGGTGAGCGCGTCCACGGGCTGCGCGCCCGCCGACTATCCGGAGGGGGAGTTCACCGGCCGGATCGCGCTGATCCGGCGCGGCGGGTGCAGCTTCGCCGTCAAGCAGGCCGCGGCGGCGACGGCGGGTGCGGTCGGCGTGATCGTCTACAACAACGCGGACGGCGGACTGAGCGGGACGCTCGGCGATCCGAACGCCGTACGGATTCCGATCGGCGGCGTCTCGAAGGCGGCGGGGGAGGCGCTGGCGGCGAAGGCGGCGGCCGGGCGGGTCGAGGTGAGCCTCGACATCCGTACGTTCATGGAGCCCCGCTCCACCTGGAACGTCCTCGCCGAGACCCGCGACGGCGACGAGAACAACACCGTCGTCGTCGGCGCTCACCTCGACTCCGTCCCGGCCGGTCCGGGCGTCAACGACAACGGCTCCGGCTCGGCGGGCATCCTGGAGGTCGCCCGCAACCTCAACGTCCGCCAGGTGCGGAACAAGGTGAGGTTCGCCTGGTGGTCGGCCGAGGAGTTCGGGCTCAAGGGTTCGGAGGCGTACGTCGGGTCGCTGTCGGAGGCGGATCGGAAGAAGATCCGGCTCTACCTCAACTTCGACATGATCGCCTCGCCGAACTACGGCCAGTTCGTCTACGACGGCTCCGGCAGCACCGGCGGCGGTGCCGGTCCCGCGGGTTCGGCGCAGATCCAGCGGCACATCTCCGACTTCCTCGACCGCCGCCGCCTGCCGCACGAACCGGTGGCCTTCAACGGGCGCTCCGACTACGGCCCGTTCATCGAGGCGGGCATTCCGGCGGGCGGCACCGACACCGGCGCCGAGGTCGTCAAGTCGACCGCGCAGCAGGTCCGTTACGGCGGAACCGCGGGTGTGCCCTTCGACCCCTGCTACCACAAGGCCTGCGACGGCCTGGACAACCTCGACCGGGACGCCTTCGACGCGAACATCGCGGTGATCGCCCACGCCGTCGGCACGTTCGCGTGGGACCTGAGCGAACTGGAGCGGCCCGCGCAGGTGTTGCCCGCGGCGAACGGCGGCGGCCCCGGCGGCGCCGGGGGAGGCCTGGGCGCGGACCACGCCCACGAGGTGGCGGCCTGACGACCGGGTGGGCCCGCTGCCGTCCTCGGGCGGCGGGCCCACCTGGCCGTCAGCGCCCGCCGGTGCCGGAGCGCTTGAAGCCGACACGGATTTCAGCTCTTCCAGGAGATCCGCGAGGCCTGGCCCGGCCGCCTGATCGCCAACCCGGTGCTCGGCCGGGGCGGGCCCCTGCCCGAGGACGGTGGCCGGGCCGGGGCCGACCGCCTGCTCGCGGCCGGCGCCGACCTGATCTCCTTCGGCCACGGCTTCCTCGCCGACCCCGACCCGGTCGAGCGCCTGCGCACCGGCGCGCCGCTCAGCCCGGTGCGTGACGGCCTGATGTACACGGGTGGCGCCGAGGGATGCACCGACTACCCGGCGCTCACCGGGTGCCGCCCCGGGGGCCGGACGGGTCTCGAACGCGCGTGCCGGTCGTCCGCCTCACCCCGGGTGACCTGCGCCGTCGAGCACAGTAGCGGACGCCACTGACAATTCCGCCCCCGGGCGGGTACGGTGCCGCGCGGAGCGCGTCCGCCGAGACCCGGTGGGTGCGCCGGGCCCGGTCCTGCCACCATGGGACCGAGATCACGACACCGTGACACCCTCGGAGGAGTCAGCAACATGAGCACGCACTACGACGTCGTCGTCCTCGGCGCGGGCCCCGGCGGTTACACCGCCGCCGTCCGCTCCGCCCAGCTGGGCCTGAAGACCGCGATCATCGAGGCCAAGTACTGGGGCGGCGTCTGCCTGAACGTGGGCTGCATTCCCTCCAAGGCCCTGCTGCGCAACGCCGAGCTCGCCCACATCTTCACCAAGGAGGCCAAGACCTTCGGCATCAAGGTCGAGGGCAAGGTCACCTTCGACTTCGGCGAGGCCTTCCGCCGCAGCCGCGCCGTCGCCGACGGCCGGGTCAAGGGCGTCCACTACCTGATGAAGAAGAACGGCATCACCGAGTACGACGGCTGGGGCACGTTCGTCGACGACCACACGCTCCAGGTCGCGCTCAGCGGCGGCGGCTTCGACGTCGTCACGTTCGACCACTGCATCATCGCCGCCGGTGCCACCACCCGCCTGCTGCCCGGCACCAGCCTGAGCGACCGCGTGGTCACCTACGAGGAGCAGATCCTCACCGAGCAGCTGCCGGAGAGCATCATCATCGCGGGCGCCGGAGCGATCGGCGTCGAGTTCGCCTACGTGCTGCACAACTACGGCGTGAAGGTCACCATCGTCGAGTTCCTGGACCGCGTGGTGCCGCTGGAGGACGTTGAGGTCTCCACCGAACTCGCCAAGCAATACCGCAAGCTGGGCATCGAGGTGCTGACCTCGACCCGGGTCGAGTCGATCGACGACAGCGACCCGAACGCCAAGGTCCGCGTCACCGTCACCAAGGACGGCCGACAGCAGGTGCTGGAGGCCGACAAGGTGCTCCAGGCGATCGGCTTCGCCCCGCGCGTCAACGGCTACGGGCTGGAGAACGCCGGCGTCAAGCTGACCGACCGGGGCGCCATCGCCGTCGACGGGCGGGGCCGCACCAGCGCCGACCACATCTTCGCGATCGGCGACGTGACGGCCAAGCTGATGCTCGCCCACGCCGCCGAGACGATGGCCGTGATCGCCGCCGAGACCATCGGCGGGGCGGAGACCATGGAGGTCGACTTCGCCATGATCCCGCGCGCCACCTACTGCCAGCCGCAGATCGCCTCCTTCGGCTACACCGAGGCCCAGGCCCGAGACCTCGGCTACGACGTCAAGGTCGCCAAGTTCCCCTTCACCGCGAACGGCAAGGCGCACGGCCTCGGCCACCCGATCGGCTTCGTCAAGGTGATCAGCGACAACACCCACGGCGAGCTGCTCGGCGCCCACCTGATCGGCCCCGAGGTCACCGAACTGCTCCCCGAGCTGACGCTCGCCCAGCAGTGGGACCTCACCGTCCACGAGGTCGCCCGCAACGTCCACGCCCACCCGACCCTGGGCGAGGCCGTCAAGGAGGCCATCCACGGCCTGGCCGGCCACATGATCAACATGTGATCCCCGCCGTCTCCCGACACCGGCTCCCGAGGCCCTGCCGGTGGCCTCGGGAGCCGGTGCTTCCGTGCCCCGGAAATCGGGTGGCCCCTGGTACGCCCGGGGCGTTAGCCTCGGTGGCATGGACGTCATGGACCGAAGCACCACCGCAGCCGCGCGAGCGACCAGCTCGCCGGTTGCCGCCGCCTGACGTACCTCCCCCTCCCCTCGGCGACCGGAGACGGTCCGCCGGTGGTGGCTTCGAGGCGTTTCCCTCCTCGGTTCCGATGATCGCGTGGACTCGTTGTCCGGTGCCTCCCCCCGGCACACACGCGAAGGAGCCACCCCGTGAACACCGATCAGCTCGTCCGCACCTTCATCGAGTACTACGAGGACCGCGGCCACCACCGGATCACCGGCTCGACCCTGCTGCCCCCGCCCGGCGACCCGGTGCTGTTCACCACCTCGGGCATGCACCCCCTCACGCCGTACCTGGAGGGGCGCCCGCACCCGCTCGGCAGGCGACTGGTCAACGTGCAGCGCTGCCTGCGCACCACGGACCTCGACGAGGTCGGCGACCGCACCCACCTGACCGTCTTCGAGATGCTCGGCACCTGGTCCCTCGGCGACTACGAGGGCCCGCAGAGCCTCGACTGGGGCTACGGGCTGCTCACCGACGGGTTCGGCATCGATCCCGGCCTGCTCCACGTCACCGTCTTCGGCGGCGACGACCAGGTCGGCCCGGACACCGGCTCGCTGGAGCTGTGGCAGGACCGCGGAGTCCCGGTCGAGCTCACCGTCGAGGACAACTGGTGGTCCAACGGACCGACCGGCCCCTGCGGCCCGGACTCGGAGATCTTCCTGTGGACCGGCGACACCCCGCCGCAGTCCACGCCCACCCGGGACGACCGCTGGGTGGAGGTGTGGAACCACGTGATGATGCGCCACCGGCGGCTCGACGACGGCTCGCTCGTCCCGCTCCCGCAGCGCAACGTCGACACCGGGCTCGGCCTGGAACGGCTCTCCTCGCTGCTGCAGGGCCGGAACTCGGTCTTCGAGTGCGACGTCTTCGACCCCTGGCGCCGGCTCGTCCCGACCCTCTGGCAGTTGGACGAACCCTCCCTGCGCCTGGTCTGCGACCACCTGCGCTCGGGCATCGTCGTCATCGGCGACGGCGTCCGCCCGTCCAACACCGGCCGCGGCTACGTGCTGCGCCGCCTGGTGCGCCGGGTGCTCACCGTGCTCCGCCGGGACGACCCGCAGCGCGGACTCGGCGACCTGCCGGGCGAGTTGATCCGGCACACCCTGGACCGCTTCCGCCAGGACGTGGATCCGGAGTCGGTGCGCCAGGTGCTCCTCGACGAGGAATGCCGCTTCGGCCGCCTCCTGGAACGCGGCCGCCGGGTACTGTCCCGTCCCCGCTTCCGCGGCCCCCTGAGCGAGGACGACCTGCACTACCTCCACGACACCCACGGCCTGCCCCGCGAGCTCGTCCTGGACCTGCGGCCGCAGTGACGGGCGGGGCCGAAGCCGTTCGCCCAACTTCCGAACCAACGACGGAAGTTGGGCTGCTCTGCCGTTGCGGGCCGGACGAGGGGAATGTTCCGGCGGGCGCCGGCGTTGTGCGACCGTATTCGTCGCAAGTGATGGGAGCACTGTGCTCGAAACGACGTTCGCCGACTCCGCCGCCCTGCCCCGGCTTCCGGCCCCCGGCGCGCAAGCCGAGCGGCTGATCGGCCTGGGGGTGCACTCGATCGCCGGGCTGTCCGCCGACGAACTCCGCGCCTTCGCCACGGCTGCCGGGGACGGTGACGGAGCCCTGCTCGTCATCCACCCCGCCCACGCGCCCGCCTCGGCCGTCGCGCCGCTCCTGCGCCACGACGGCAAGGCGGGCTTCGTCGTCACCGACATGACCGACGTCGACCTCTTCGCCCCGCTCGACACGGTGTCCCTGCCCGACGCCCCGGTCTACCTCGTCACGGGCCTCGACCGCGGCGACCGGATGGCCAACTGGAGCCCGAACGAGGCGCTTCCCGCCCTCACCGCACAGGCCCGCACCCCGCTGCTGCTCGCCGAGGGCATCCACTGGGTGATCCAGCAGCCGTCCGCGCTGGAGCGCAACCGCTGCTTCATGACGGTCGGCTCCCGGCTGCGCAGGGCCAACGGCACCCTGGACGCCCGCACCCCGGCGATCTGGATCAGCAACGGGACCGGGCGGGACGGGCGCGAGCGCCGCAACGCGCCCAAGGTCGGCTGGTGCTGGGCGGGCAACCGGCACACCTGGCTGGGCTTCGCCTCCGCCACGGGCCGCCGGGTGCCGTAGCCGCGTCGGGTGGAACGTTTCGGCGCTGTCGGGCGATGGTCATGACTGACATGTCCCCAGCACCGCGACGGCCAGGAGGCACGAGTGACGACCACGACCAACAGTCAGGCGACGGGCACGGATGTCGACGTGCTGATCATCGGCGCCGGCATCTCGGGCATCGGCGCCGCCTGTCACCTCAAGGCGCGCCGCCCGGGCACGTCGTTCGCCGTGCTGGAGGCGCACGACTCGATCGGCGGCACGTGGCGCCAGTTCCGGTACCCCGGGATCCGGTCCGACTCGGACATGCCGACCTTCGGGTTCGGCTTCCGGCCGTGGACGAGCCGGAAGTTCCTCGCGGACGGCGACAGCATCCTGGACTACCTGCGGGAGACCGTCGCCCGGTTCGGGATCGCGGAGCGCATCCGGTTCGGGCACCGGGTGCTCGGCGCGGAGTTCTCCTCGGCGACCGGGCGGTGGACCGTCACCGCCCGGCCGGCCGGGAGCGCGGAGCCGGTGACGTTCACGGCGCGGTTCCTCTTCCTCGGCACCGGCTACTTCGACCACGAGGCCGGCTACGCACCCGAGTTCGCCGGCATCGACGACTTCGAGGGCCGGGTGGTCCACCCGCAGCACTGGCCGCAGGACCTCGACCACGAGGGCAGGCGCGTGGTCGTGATCGGCAGCGGCGCCACGGCGGTCACGCTCGTCCCGTCCCTGGCGGTCCGGGCCGGCCACGTCACGATGCTCCAGCGCTCGCCGGGCTACGTCCTCTCGGCACGGGCCGAGGACGGGATCGCCGCCGTGCTGCTGAAGCTGCTCGGCCCCCGGCTCGCCCACCGGATCGTCCGCCGCAAGAACATCCTGCTCGGCCGCGGCCTCTACAAGGCCTGCATGCGCGCGCCGAAGCTGATGCGCCGCGTGTTGATCGCCGACGTGCGCCGGCAGCTGCCGAAGGACTTCGACGTCGACACCCACTTCGCGCCGCGCTACAACCCGTGGGAGCAGCGCCTGTGCATCGTGCCCGACGGCGACCTGTTCAAGGCGATCTCGGCGCGACGGGCCTCGGTGGTCACCGACCGGATCGAGCGGTTCACCAAGGCGGGCATCCTCCTCGTGTCCGGCCGGGAGCTCCCCGCCGACATCGTCGTGACGGCGACCGGGCTCGCCCTGTCGCCGTTCGGAAAGGTGCGGCTGAGCGTCGACGGACGGCCGGTCGACCCGGCGGACACGACGGTCTACAAGGCGATGATGCTCTCCGGCGTGCCGAACCTCGCGTTCGCCTTCGGCTACACGAACCTCTCCTGGACGCTCAAGGTCGACCTCGTCTGCACGCACTTCTGCCGCCTGCTCGACCACATGGACGCCCACGGGCACGGGATCGTCGAACCGGTGCTGGACGATCCGCTCGTGGAGCGCGTGCCGTTCCTCGACCTGAGCTCCGGCTACGTGCAGCGGGGGATCGCGGCCTTCCCACGGGCGGGGACGCGCGGGCCGTGGACGGTCGAGATGGCGTACGAGAAGGACGTCGAGCGGCTGATCGAAGGGCCGGTGGCGGACCGGGCGCTGCGGTTCACGGGCGTCAAGTCGCCGTCGGCGGAGGCCCGCTGAGATCGCGGGCCCGGCCGCGTCGAGTGAGAGCGCGGGGCGGTGGGTGTCGTACGAGAGGTCGTTTCGTCGCGCGCGCATGGCGGCGCTCACCGGTACGTCAGCCTGCGGTGGGGTGGCTCCGTTGTCGCGGCCGGTGTCACGGGCCAGACCCTACGAGTCGGCACCGACAGCGCTGCCGGTCTCCGGCAGCGTTCCGACGATGTGGGCGAACCGCAGCTCCGGCTGGTAGTGGCCGCCCGCGAGGTTCTCCGCCACCTGCAGCACCAGCCGGCCGGTGCCGACCCGCCAGACCGTCGAGGTCTCGAAGTCGCCGAACAGCGGCAGCCTGAGGTCGTCCTGCACCGGCTCTCCGTAGCGGGCCGACAGCAGCTCGGCGAGGACGTCCTGGTAGTGCGCGAATCGCGAGGCGTGGTCGTCGATCAGGAAGGGGAACTCGCCCGCGACCATCTCGTCCACGTAGCCGCGGGCCAGCACGACGACCGCGCCGGTCTCGACGCCGTAGTCGTCGTCCTCGTCGCACCCGGACAGGTCGTACGGATCGCGATCGCGGCCGCTCATCGAGTTGGGGATGCGGAACCTCCGGGGTTCGGCGGCGATGAGCGTTCCGCCAGGTCCCGGGCGGGGACGAGGTGACCGCCGCGGCCGTCCGGCGCGAACTCCCCGACCCAGCTGAGGTCCGGCCGCCGGACGAGCCGCCCGGCCGAGTCGACGAGCGCGAACCGCAGCCCGTACGGCCCCTCGCCCTCACAGGGGACGACGTACGGCGCACGGGCCGCGCCCCGGGCGGACGGGGCGGCGGCATCGGTGGGTACGGACACGGAAGAACTCCTCACGACGGACGGCATGGTGACGTGCGAGTGGAACGGCGCTTTCCACTCGCACGCCATCATCCAAGCGCCTCCCGCCGACAGTCCCCAACGGCGTGAAACCGCGAGGGTCTCGTCGTCCGCCCTCCGGCGCCAGAGCAGCGGGCCGTTGCGGTTGGCCGGGCGCCTGGCACGGCCTCGCGGTCGCGGCCCGCCCCACCAAGGGAAGTGGATCAGAACGGCTTGGTCGCCAGGTACTTGCCGTCCAGGGTGATGACGGCGCGCTCGCCGCCCTCGGGGTCCGCGACCTTCTTCACGTCGAGCTTGAAGTTGATCGCGGAGATGATGCCGTCGCCGAACTGCTCGTGGACCAGGGCCTTCAGGGTCGTGCCGTAGACCTGGAGCATCTCGTGGAAACGGTAGATCGTCGGGTCGGTGGGGATGCCGCCGGGGATCGAGCCGCGGGTCGGGATGGTCTGCAGGAGCATCGCCGCGTCCTCGTCCAGGCCCAGCAGCTCGGCGACCGCCTTGGCGGAGCCCTCCGGCAGGGCGTGCTGGCCGAGGACGGCGGCGGTGGTGAAGGCGACCGACAGGCCGGAGGCGTCGGCGATCTCCTGCCAGGAGAGGTCCTTGCGGGTCTTGGCGTCGACGGCGGCGATGGCGAGGGCCTGACGGGCGGTGGGGTCGAACTGGGCGTGCACCATGGGTGGTTCCTTTCGCTGGGTGCCCCTCGCGTGCTTCGTGCGCGCAGAGCGGGCGGGATCAGGGGCCCCGGGCGGCGCCGAAGGGGCGGGCCCGGGAAGGGGGTGGGCTCAGGCGGCGAGCGGGGCGGTGGCCCTGAGTTCCTCGACGCGGCCGGTGGCGATGTCGAAGACCCAGCCGCGTAGGGTGACCGTCCGCCCGGCCAGGGCGCGGGCCACCGACGGGTGGGTGGCGAGGTTCGCCAGCTGGGCCAGCACGTTCTGGCGGACCAGGGCCGGTACGTCCGCGGCGGTGGCGGTACGGGCCACCGAGGCGTCGGCGAGCCGCAGCCAGCCGGCGACCGCCGGCGCGCCGCTCAGGTCGTGGCCGTGGGCGAGCGCCGTCATGGCGCCGCACGCGGAGTGGCCGCAGACGACGATGTCCCGCACGCCCAGCGCGGCGACGGCGTACTCGATGCTCGCCGCGACGCCGTCCGCGCCCGGAGTGTAGGCGGGAACGAGGTTGCCGGCGGTGCGGATGACGAACAGCTCGCCGGGCTCGCACCCGGTGATCAGCTCGGGGACGACGCGCGCGTCCGAGCAGCCGATGAACAGCGTGTGGGGCGCGTGATGGGCGGCCAGGCGGGCGAAGAGCTCCTTCTTGGCGGGGAAGACGTCCCGCTGGAACTGCGCGACGCCCTCGGCGAGGTCAGGCATGAGGTCACTCCCTTTCGTGGCGGCCCGGCCCGTCGGGCCTGGCGAGATCCACCCTGCATGACCTGTGCCTATAGTGTCCAAGACGTACGATCCATGGTTTCCATTGATGCCATCTATAGTTGCCCCCATGGCCCTGGAACTGCGCCACCTGCGCTACCTGCTCGCTGTGGCCGAGCACGGCAACTTCACCCGCGCCGCCGAGGAGCTGCACGTCTCCCAGCCGACGCTGTCCCAGCAGATCAAGCAGCTCGAACGGACCCTCGGCACGCAGCTGCTGGACCGCACCGGCCGCACCGTGCGCCTCACCGACGCCGGCGAGGCGTACGCCCACCACGCGCGCAGCGCGCTGCGGGACCTCGCCGCCGCCGAGCGGGCCGTCCACGACGTGCAGGACCTCTCCCGCGGGCAGCTGCGGCTGGCGGTCACCCCGACCTTCACCGCCTACCTCGTCGGCCCGCTCGTCGCCGGCCTCCACACCCGTCACCCCGGCATCGCCCTGACCATGCGGGAGACGACCCAGGACCGCATCGAAACCGGCCTGCTGGCCGACGAGTTCGACCTCGGCATCGCCTTCGCCGGCCGCCACCTGCCGGGCGTCACCGCCACCGCCCTGTTCACCGAGACCCTCACCCTCGTCACCGGCCCGCACCACCCCGCCGCCGATCCGGCCGGCCGGCCGCTGCCGGTGCGGGAGCTCGCCGATCGGCAACTCGCCCTGCTCGGAGCCGACTTCGCCACGCGCGGCCACATCGACGGCTACTTCGAGCAACACCGCGTCAGCCCGCGCATCGCCGTCGAGGCCGACTCCATCCAGGCCCTCACCGAGGTCGTCCAGCGCACCCCGCTCGCCACCGTCCTGCCCGACGCCGTCACCCACGACCACCCCCACCTCACCCCCGTCCCGCTCGACCCGGCCCTCCCGACCCGCACCGTCGCCCTCCTGCGGCGCACCGACGCCTACGAGAGCGCCGCCGCCCGCGCCTTCACCCGTCTCACCCGCGACCTCGTCCGCGCCCGCGGATATCCGCCCGCCGCCTGAGCACCGGCTGCTGCGGTGTGCCTGCGGACCACCCTTGTCCGATTAATCTAGATTGCCCGGCTGTGAGCGAAAAAGAAGGAATCGTCCGTCGATCGGTGCTCAAGGCCATCCCCGCAGCCGCCGTCCTCGTGGCGTCGTCCGACGGGCTCTTCGCCGGCCGGAGCGCGGCGGCGCCCGTCCCCTCCCCGCCGGCGTCCTTTCCCCAGCCGGTCGTGTGGACCTCGCGACCGGTGCCCGGCTCGCCCGCCCCGGCCGTCGAGCGGACCCTCGACGTACGGTTCACGGACGTCGCCATCCCGGGCTACGGGCCGGCCACCACGCGCACCTACAACGGGACGATCCCGGGCCCGACCCTGCGCGTGCGCGGAGGGGACACGCTACGGCTGACGCAGGTCAACGGCCTGCCGCCCAACCCGGCCCACAGCGGTGACCACAACAGGCCGCACAACGCCAACAGCTTCAACCTGCACACCCACGGACTGCACGTCTCCCCGTCCGGCGACGCCGACAACGTCCGCCGCGAGTTCGCGCCGCGCACGGCCGACGAGGTCGCCGCCGGCGCTCCGGAGCCGCGGTACGTGACGACCGTCGACATCCCGGCCGGCCACCCGGCCGGCACGTACTGGTACCACCCGCACCTGCACGGGGCCACGTCCGTGCAGGTCGTCGGCGGCATGGCCGGGGTCCTCATCGTCGAGGGCGACGTCGACGAGGTGCCGCAGATCGCGGCGGCCGCCGACATCGTCGTGTGCATCAACGAACTCAGGCTCAAGGACGGCAGGGTGCCCGACTTCGCCTCGGGCGGCGCGCTCGCCGCCGTGCCCGCCACCTTCACCGTCAACGGCGCCGTCAACCCCACCCTCACGCTGCGCCCGGGCGAGGTGCAGCGCTGGCGGCTCGTCGCCGCGACCGCGTCCACCGCACTGTCGTTGCAGATCGCCGGTGGCGGAAAGAACGTGACGTTCCATCAGATCGCGCAGGACGGTGTGACCTTCCCGGCCGTGGTCGCCTCCGACACCGTGCGCCTGGCCATGGGCAACCGCGCCGACGTCCTGGTCCAGGGCTGCGAACCGGGCACGTACGAACTGCGCGCCGACGGCGTGTCCGGGCCCCTGATGACGGTCGAGGTGGCGGGAGCGCCCGTCGAACCGCCGATGGTCTGCCGACCGCGCTGCCGCCCGGAAAGCCGTTCCTCGACGAGAGCGACATCGCCAACCCGGACGCGGACCGCGAGGTCGTCTTCCACGTCGACCCGGGCGTCTTCGAGGGCCCGTTCTCGAACGCCTTCCGCGCCCTGGGCACCCACCCGACCCCCGCGGCCGACCCCGCCGGCGACCTCACCCGCGACCCGGCCTACGGCCTGTTCGACCCCGGACACGTCAACCACACCCTGCAACTCGGCACCGTCGAACGGTGGACGGTCCGCACCGACGAGACCAACCCGGCCTTCGACCACCCCTTCCACCTGCACACCAACCACGTCCTCGTCACCCACCGGAACGGCAACCGGCTCGACCCGCCGGTGTGGCACGACACCATCGGCCTGGCGGGCGGCGAGCCCGGCGACCGCGTCACCTTCCTCGTGCGGTACGAGGACTTCACCGGCGGCACGGTCGTCCACTGCCACCAGCTCCCGCACGAGGACCTCGGCATGATGCAGGCCGTCGACTACGTCGTGCCCCGCGGGCCCGGCCGCTGACGCCACGGGTCCGCCGGCCCGCCGCGGCCGCCACCGATCCCGAGGCCTCCCCGCCGGCGCCGACGGGCGGGCGCCGACCGTGATGGTCGAACAGTTCGGCCACGAGGACCTCGGGACCTTCACCCGCGGCTGACCTCAGGGCGTGGGGAACCCGCTGGGGATCCAGTTGTCGGGGCAGCTGGGGCCGCGGCTCAGCCGCGGACGGCCTGCTGGTAGGCGCGGAGCATGTCGGCGTCGTCGATGCTGCCGTGGTGGTGGTACTGGCGCCAGTGGCCGTCCTCGTAGCGGAAGTAGCGGCTGGTGCGGATCTCCAGCGGGCGGCGCTCGCCGTCGGGGCCGCGGTAACTGCCGCTCTCGCGGCCGGCGTAGACCGCGTGGTCGGTGCCGACGTAGGCGACGACGTCGTGGAACGTCACCTGGACGTCGAGCGGGCCGGCGAAGATCCGGCCGTAGAGCTCGGCGATGGCGTCGCCGCCGCGCAGGATCCCGCCGACGGGGTTGTTGAGCTGGGCGAGCGGGTCGGTGGACCAGTCGGCGCGGAGCGCGTCCGCGTCGCGGTTGTTCAGGGCGTAGTAGAAGGACTCGAGTGCGGCCAGCGCACCCTTCTCGGAGGGCTCGGCCGTGTCGGCGAGCCGGTTGCCGGAGTCGGGGCCGAAGGAGATGTCTGTCTTTTCGATCACGGCTGGAGCAACGCCGCCCGGGGGATGGGAATTCCGCACCGTGACGATCCATCAGGTGGGGTTCGACGCTCGTGCGGCTCGTGTGCCTCCCGGGCGAAGGACTGTGTCGTCGACATCGACCAGATGGTCTCGCTCCAGGGCAACACGGGCGTGTGCATGCGGGATGCACACGCCCGGGGCGCGTCGGCGGGACGGTCAGGAGGAGACGGCCGGCCGCCAGGCGGCGAACGGACTGTCCGCCTTCGCGTCGGTCTGGCGCCGCAGCTGGAGCTGGGCGTCCGTTCCGAGCGCGAGCACGACCACGCGGCCGGTGGCGTCGGTGGCCAGGGACGGCGAGCCGACGATCACCGAGCCGAGGTCCTGCCAGGTGGTGGCGAAGGCGCCGTTGTCCTCGGTCTGCGTGGCCAGGCTGAGGCCGCCGCCGCCGTTGCGCGTCGCGACGACGATGCGGCCGTTCGCACTGACGACGCCGGGGCCGTCCACGCTGACCGGGCCGCCCGTGGACGACGAGACCGGGGTCCAGGTCCTGTCGGCCCGCACCCACTGGTTGACGGTCTGCCCGGTGTCGGGGTGCGAGAAGAGGATCTCCTCCCGGCCGCCGGCGGTCCGCGCGACGCCGATCGGGCCGGCCGGGGTCGGCCCGCTGAAGGCGGTGTCCTGGACGAACGGGCCGTTCGGCGCGGACTGGCGCCAGTGCAGGATGCCGCCGTGGCCGGTCACCGTGGGGGCGAAGAGGTCGATCCGGCCGTCGTCGCCCAGGGCGGCCGCGAGGCCGTCCTGGACCCACGCGCCGTGCAGGTCGTCCCAGCTGCCCGGCCAACCGCCGTCCGTCTGCTGGGTGATGGCGCTGACGCCGCCTCCGGCGTTGGGCACGAAGACGGTGAGCGCTCCGCTGCTGTTGGCCGTCACCACCGGCGAGCCGATCATCTCGCCGACGTCGTCGGAGTTGGGGTTGCCCAGGGAGGTCCATGCGCCCCAGCCGCCGCCGACGGCGGTCTGCGCGAGCGTGACGACCTCGTCGTGGTTGTCGGTGCCCTTGTCGTCCGCCAGACGGATGCCGAAGAGGTGGAGCAGGCCCTTGCCGTCCTTGATCACGGTCAGGTAGGGAGCGAACTGCCCGCCGCCGCCCAGGCCCTTCGGGCCGGTCCACGATCCGCCGGTCGCGGTCTCCTTCCACTGCGAGGGCTGCCCGTTGATCACCGCGAAGGCGTTGAGCAGGTGGTTGCCGTCCTGGGCCGACCAGGTTGAGCCATTGAACCAGCGCGGGTACTCGCGGAACTCGTACATCGCGTAGTGGTTCTGCCAGACGCTCTCGTTGCTCTCGTGGAGCTCCGAGTCGTGCGGCATGTAGCCCTCTCTGAAGACGTGCCACTTGGCCGCGGCCTGGCCCGGGTCCACGTTCGTCGGCCGCAGCCGGATGTTGTAGTCGCGGTAGTACCGCAGCAGGACGTTGCCCTGCGCGGGGTGGTACCCGGCCGCCGCCTCGCCCGCGAACCGGGCGGCGCCGCGATGGTCGGAGTTGTCCCCGTAGTTGAGCGGGTCCTTCCGGTAGTCGTAGCCGGCGTCGTCGTGTCCCCTGCCCAGTGGATACACCTTCGGGTCCTGGGCCAGCAGAATGCTCGGGTTGTACTTCCCCATCAGGTCGGTGAGGGCGGTGACCAGCTCTTCGTGGGTGTAGGTCTGGTTGTCGTAGGGCCGGTAGTCCGGCGTCTTCAGGGGGTCATCGGGTGCGGTCCGGCACTCCGTGCCGTCCGTGTCCTGGCTTCCCACGGTCCGTTTGGGATTCGGGGTGACGGGATTCCCGTCCTTGTCGGGGAGGGGGCCGATGTAGAGGTCGTCCAGCGAGGTCTCGGTGGCGGCTCCCGGGTCGCCGCTCTGGTAGAGCCGGAAGAAGACCAGGCGCACCGGGTTCGCGGTGCCGCGCAGGGTGTCGACCTCGACGACCTTGTTGTTGCCGAGCGTGAGCGTGTCGAAGGCCCAGTCGTTCGCCACCCCGGCCAGTTCGGCGTGCGCCTCGCGCGCGCCGTCCTCGCGGTGCTGCGCGTAGAGGCACGCGCTCTCGGTGTCGCCGGCCTGCTCGCCCGAGGTCAGGTAGACCGTGGTGGACGGGGCGCCGTACTCCCGGGCGAGGTCGGGGTTCATGAACAGGATGTCGTCGTCCTCGTGGGCGACGATCTGCAGGTAGCCGTTGGCATGCGGCACGGTGTCGGCCGCTGCCGTGCCGACGAGCGGTGTGACCGTCGCGGCGACCAGCGCCGTGGCGGCGCAGACGGCGGTCCGCCGGAATCCGAAACGCATTGGTGAAGTCCTCCCCGTCGGCGGACCTGGTGATGTGGAAGATCGTCCGCCGTGGGGGAACTGTTCTGCAGGATACGAACAGCTGTCAAATTGTGGGTGAGTGCCGGACTTTGGTGGATCGAACGGAAGGCCGGAAGTCCTTTCCCGGGAAACCGGCGCCCGGAGTCAGAGCGCGAAGTCGAGCCGGACGAACGGGTCGTGGTGGATGCGGTCGAGCGGTACCCCGGCGTGGTACAGGGCCTGGGCCGCGCTCACGATCATCGGGCCGGGGCCGCTGACGTAGGCGTCGTGGTCCCGCCAGGGGCCGGCCGCCGTCAGGGCCCCGGGCAGGCCCGGGACGGCGCCGGGGGTGTCGTCGTCGTGGACGACGGCCCGCACCGTGAGCCAGGTGTGCTGGTGGGAGAGCCGGCGGAGGTCGTCGAGGCCGTGCGGTCCGTCCGTGCCGCACGTGCCCACGAAGACGTCCGTCCGCCGCCGGACGCCGTCCAGGACGGCCTGTTCGACGAGGGCGAGGATCGGCGCGAGGCCGGTGCCGCCCGCGACGCAGACGACGTCGCGGCCCGCGGTGGGATCGAGGACCATGTCGCCGAGGGGCCGGCCGAGCCGCAGGACGTCGCCGACCCTCGCGCGGTGCACCAGGGCGGTGCTGACCGGGCCGCCGGGGACGGCGCGGACGTGGAAGGTGATGGTCCCGTCCGGGCGCTGGGCGTTGGCGGGGGAGTAGTAGCGCCAGCTCTTCGGCCACCACGGCGTCGCGAGGCTCACGAACTGCCCGCCGGTGTACGCGTACGGCGGGTCGGTCCGCACGGTGATCTCCGCGAGGTCGCGGCCGTGCCTGCTGTGGTCCACGACGCGGGCCTCCCAGACGGCCGGCCGCTCGGCGGCGTCGGCCGTGGCGGCCCCGTCCATGACCTGGGCGGCCGCGGTGTAGGCGCGGGTCCACGCCGCGGCGACGGCCGGGGTCCACGCGGGGCCGGCGAAGTGCTCCAGCGTGGCGAGCAGGCACTCGCCGACCGCCGCGTAGTGCTCGGTCCTGGTGCCGAACTTGCGGTGGTCGCGGCCCAGTTCGGAGCAGAAGCGGACGAGGGTCGCAGGCTCGTTCACCAGGTCGACGATGAGCATCAGTGCGCGCACCAGCTTGTCGTGCTGGACATCCATGTGCTCCGGGAAGAGTTCGCGGACCTGGGGGTGACGCTGGAACAGGGTCGCGTAGAAGTGGCCCGGGAGGTCGGCGGCGTACGGCTCGACGGCGGCGCGGCTCGCCCGCAACAGGGCGATCTCGTACGGGGAGACGATCACCTCGGCGGTGCGGTGCGGTGTCGTCGGCCGGGGGCTGTCCCGGGAATTCGCCGGTGCGGAGGGGTTTCTGACCGGGTATTGGGCGCGAAGGTCCACGCGATATCTCTCCTGTCGAATTCTTTGCGTTCTTCGCGCTGGTGGGTGCGGCTGGCGGTTCGGAAAGCGGCTCATTCTTCCCACGGCGGCGATCGGATTTGCAAGCCGGCGTGGTGAATGATTTGTGAAGCGCAATACTGGCGTGTAGTGGCCGCGACTGGTAAGGTCCGCCCGCGCGAGGCGGGCCGGGCGCTCCGGGCGGCGGCACTTTCGGAACCCGCGTGAACAATCTCGGCCTCCGGTTGCCGTACGGGGCGGTAGGTTCGCCGGGGCGGCCGGAAATAACAATTCGCTCTCGGGAGCCGTTCGGGGCTGTCCGAAATTCCCTCCGGGGTCCTACGCTGCGGCGCGTGTCGATATTCCGAAGACTCCGCGCTTCCGGACCGCGCGTGCGGCCGGAACTCGATGACGTCCAACTCGGCCGCGTGCGGAAGCAATTGAATTCCGCCGGGCGGCTGGGGCCGGACGACATCCAGATCGACCAGGTCGAGCGGCTGCTCCAGGACGCCGGGCGGGACCCGGACCGCCGGGCGCACCGCTTCGCCGTGCTCGCCGAGGCCGCCGCGCCGTCGGCGTTCGCGCGGTCCTGGCGGCTGCGCCGGCGCGGTGCGGATCCGATGGTGTTCGAGGCCTGGGTCGAGCTGGTCCGCGGCCGGGCCGCCGGGGGGATGGAGGACGCCCGGGCGGCTGCCGACCACTGCTACCGCGCCGCCGAGGTCGCGCCGGCCGACCCCTTGCCCTGGGTGGTGCTGCTCGGGATCCTGCGCCTGATGCGGGCCGAATCGCGCCAGCTGTTCGCCGTCTGGGCGGAGGTGACCGCGCGCGACCCCTGGAACCGCGAGGCCCACCTGCAGATGCTGCGCTACCTGTCGCCCGAGGAGCGCGGCTCGCGCAGCAGCCAGCTGGACTTCGTGGAAACGCTCCGGGCCTCGGCGCCGCCGGTCTCGCCGGTCGTGGGCGTGGAGTTGGCGGCCCTGGTCGACGAGCACGACCGCACCGCCGCCAAGGGCGGCGTCGAGGCGCTGCTGGCCCGCCGTCTCTGGACGCACAGCCGGGCCGTCGGCGCGCTGGACGCGGCCCTCGCCACCTGGCCCCGCGAGGGTTACCTGCGGCACGCGGCGGCCCTGGCCGACCTCAACGTGCTCGCCTACGCCCTCGTCCAGGCCGGCCGCGTCCGCGAGGGCGGCAACACCTTCGACGCGATCGGGGACACCGTCACCGCGTGGCCGTGGTCGCTCGACGGTGACCCGATCGAGCGGTTCACGTACTGGCAGGCGAAGGCCCTTTGACCGGCTCGACCGGTGCGGCTTCCCTCCGTGCGGCGTCCCTCCGGGTGATGGCCGCTCAGGCCTGCTTGGCCAGGGCGTCGCAGACCCGGTCCAGGTACGACTCGGTGCTCACGAAGAAGGCGTTGCCGTCGGAGGTCGGGACCAGGGCCAGGGGGTTGTCGGTGCGGGGGGAGTCGAGGGTGAGGACGTCACCGAAGCCCGGGGCGGCCTTGTCGCGGTCGCTCAGCGGGGGGAGGTTCCACCGCTGCTCGATCGTCTTCAGCAGGGAGGTGTGGTCCAGCGGGGTGTCGCCGGTGGCCCGGTAGACGGTTCCGGCCGCGATCAGCGGGGAGACCAGCACGGTGGGCACGCGGACGCCGAAGCGGGTGAAGTCGAAGCCGAACTCGCCCTGCGCGTCGTCGGGAGGGACCGCCCCGGAGGGCGGGGGCACGTGGTCGTAGCAGCCGCCGTGCTCGTCGTAGGTGATGACCAGGAGGGTCGAGTTCCAGTCCGGCCCGGTGCGCAGGGCGGTGGAGACGTCGAGCATGAGCTGCTCGCCGTTCGAGACGTCGTGGACCGGGTGCTGGTCGTTGCCGGCCAGGCCGAAGTCGGGTTCGAGGAAGACGAAGCCCTTGGGGAGGGTGCCCGTCCTGGCGGCGTTCCGGAACTGGGTGAAGGTGCCGAAGTGGCTCGGGTCGGCCCGGGTCGTGTCGGGGGCCGCCCTCTGCGCTGCCGCGAGGCTTCCGCCAACCGTCGACCGCGTGTAACTTCTCCGCCACCCGGCTACCGACCGGTAGCCATCTGACTGCCCGACAGTCGCCGCTGCCGGATCGTCCGCCGGAGTTGTCCGTACTTCTCGGAGGCCTCACGTGTCCCCTGTCACCCGCCGCACCTTCCTCGGCTCGGCCGCCGCACTGGGCGCGGCCATCGGGCTGGACACAGCCCTGCCCGGCGCGGTGCCGAGCGCGTCCGCCGCCACGACGGGGACGATCCGCGACGTCAAGCACGTCGTGGTGCTCATGCAGGAGAACCGCAGCTTCGACCACTACTTCGGCGCGCTGAAGGGCGTGCGCGGCTTCGGCGACCGCACCGCGATCCAGATCGCGGGCGGAAACAGCGTGTTCAACCAGCCCAACGGCAGCGGCCGGCAGTACCCCTGGCAGCTCAGCAGGACCAGCACGTGGTGGTGGGGCGTCAGCGGTGAGCAGCTCGCGCAGTGCGACGGTTCGCTCGACCACTCGTGGTCCACCCAGCACCAGGCGTGGAACAACGGGAAGATGGACTCCTGGATCTCCGCCAAGGGCTCGGACCGGACCATGGGATTCATGGCCCGCGAGGACATCCCGTTCCACTACGCGCTCGCCGACGCCTACACCGTCTGCGACGCCTACCACTGCTCGATCCTGTCCGCCACCGGCCCCAACCGCACCTACCTGTGGTCCGGCACGATCGACCCGGGCGCCACCGCGGGCGGTCCGGCCTACGACGGCGGCGAAGAGAAGGGACTGCGCTGGCAGACCTACGCCGAGGCCCTGCAGAACGCGGGCGTCAGCTGGAAGGTCTACCAGAACGCCAGTGACAACTTCGGCGACAACGCCCTCGCCTACTTCAGCCAGTTCACCAGCGCGCCGAGTTCGAGCCCGCTCACCCAGCGCGGCATGGCCTCGGTGCCCAGCAGCGGCTCGACCCCGGACGACATCGCCGCCGCGATCAGGGCCGACGCGCTCGCCGGCAGGCTGCCCCACGTCTCCTGGGTGGTGTCCAACCAGCTGTTCTCCGAGCACCCGGACGGCCCGCCGGAGAACGGCGCGCACTTCGTCAACCTGGTGGTGCAGGCCCTGGCGGCCGACCCGGACGTCTTCAACTCCACCGTCCTGTTCCTCAACTACGACGAGAACGACGGCTTCTTCGACCACGTGCCCCCGCCCGCGGCCCCGGCCGGCACCGCCGGCGAGTTCTACAACGGCACCAACATCGGCCTCGGCTTCCGCGTCCCGATGATCGTCGTCTCGCCGTGGAGCCGCGGAGGCTTCGTCGACTCCCGGGTCTACGACCACACCAGCGTCATCCGCTTCCTGGAGACCTGGACCGCCGCTCTCGGCACCCCCGCCGTCTGCCCCAACATCAGCACGTGGCGCCGCCAGGTCTGCGGCGACCTCACCGGCGCCTTCGACTTCACCAACCCCGTGTACGGCGTGCCCGCGCTGCCCGACACCAGCGCCACCATCAGCCAGGCCACCGCCAACCTGCAGATCAACCCGAGCCCGGGCACCAACTCCATGCCCACCCAGGAGCCCGGCACCAAGCCCGCCCGCGCGCTGCCCTACCAGCCCAACGCCCGGGTCGACCGGATCGAGTACGACGCCGACAACCAGATCCTGCTCTGGATCGACCTGGCCAACCAGGGCCCGCAGGCCACCGCCTGGGCGCACTACTCGATCCACGCCAACGCCTACCGCACCGGCGGTCCCTGGCAGTACACCGTCGCCCCGCACGACGCCACCACCGGCACCGACGGGCGCACCAGCGACTACTTCAACATCGGCGCCAACTACGGCAACGGGCAGTACGACCTCACCGTGCTCGGCCCCAACCGCTTCCTGCGCCGCTTCACCGGCAACGCGACCACGGCCGGCCGGACCGCGGAGGCCACCACCTCCTACGCGCCGGCGCCGGACAGCGGCAAGGCGGCGGTCTGGTTCACCATGACCAACACCGGGACGGAAACCGTCACGTTCACCATCACCGCCACCAACTACCGCACGGGCACCTGGACCTACCAGGTCGCCCCCGGCGCCACCGTCAGCGACTACTTCAACGCCGTCACGATCGCCCAGGGCTGGTACGACTTCACCGTCACGGTCAGCAGCGACCCGGCCTGGACGCGCCGCGCGACCGGCCACATCGAGACCGGCGCCGCCAGCATCAGCGGCTGACCCGTGCGCACGGGCGGCTACCGGGGCCCGGTAGCCGCCGTTCACCTCCGGACTACGCCGGGTCGTCGTACCCCGCCGCCACGGCGCTCAGCGAGATCGGCGAGCGCGGCACGGGCAGGGCGGCCAGCTTCCGGCGCCGGGCGTGCCGCACCAGGTCCTCGGGCGCCAGCTCGGCGACGGCCGCGCGGACGTGCTCCAGCATCGCGGTGGCCGTGGCCAGCACGGCGGCGTCGTCCAGCGGGCGGGTCTCGATGTCCATGGACCTGGCCGAGAGCTTCTGGAGGCTGCGGAACAGGTCGCCCATGTGGATCTCACGGACGGTCAGCGACAGGTGCACCGAGAGGCCCTCGTTGCCGACGGCCTGGTGGGCGAAGCCCCTGGGGATGTAGAGGACCTCGCCGGCGTGGAGGGTGGTCCGCAGCACCTCGGCCGGCGGCTCGCCCTCGACCCGGCCGTGCCGCCAGTTGCCGTCCGTCGGGCCCTCGTGGACGCGCCAGGACTTGCTCCCGTTCAGCTGGAGGACCAGGACATCGGCGTCGTCGCGGTGCAGGGGCACGCCCTGGGTGCCGGGCGGTGTCACGAAGCAGAACGCCTCCACCGCGCGCTCCAGTTCGGCGGAGAGCCGCGCGAGCAAGTCCCGGGTCGGGCCGTGCCACTGGTCGACCCGGCGCATCAGCAGCGTCGCGCCGCCGTCGAGCAGGGCCCGGATCTTCCTCTCGTCGGCGAATCCCCCGTACGAGGACTCGTAGACCGCGCGCGGTGTCAGATAGGCGTCGCGGTCGAGCGGGTCCTCGGCGCGGGTCATCTCCACGTAGGGCTCGTGCAGGAAGCCGGTGGCGAGCGCGGCGTCGACGTCGGCCAGGGTGAAGGGGCTGCGCACGCCGCCCTCCGGCCTGAAGACGCCCGGTCGGCGGCGCCAGTACGCGGTGGTGAAGCCGACGGGGTCGCCGACCCACTGAGCCAGTGTCGGAGCGTGCACGGTTCCTCTTCCCTGTTCTTTCCGCTGCTTCTTTGCCCTGCTTCTTTGCCCTGGTCCTTTTCCCGCCGGGACTCACCGGCGGGGGAGCGTCCCCCGCGCGAGGCGCCGTTTCGTCTCGCCGACCTGCACCTTTCCGCTGGTCGTCACGGGCAGTCCGCCCTTGGCCAGCAGGACGACCTCGGAGACGTACAGGTCGAGGGCGCTCGACAGCCGCCGCCGCACCAGGGCGGCGACCTGGTCGGCGGGCGCCGCACCGGGGCCGTCCGCCAACTCCGCCACCAGGCACACCCGGTCGTCGGACTCCCCGTCCGCGAGGCCGAAGGCGGCACAGCGCCCGGGCCGGAGGCCGGGGACGTCCTCGCAGGCCGCGAGGACGTCCGCCGGGTGGAAGTTCCGGCCGTGGTGGACGAGGACGTCGTCGGTCCGGCCGAGGACGAACAGGTGGCCGCCGTGGGTGAATCCCCGGTCCCCGGTCGCGTGCCACCCGGCCGGGCGGTGCGCCGACGGCCAGTAGCCGCTGAACAGTTGCGGCCCCCGGACGAGGACGTCGCCCACGTGCGGGCCGTCGTCCGGCCCGGCGGACGTGTCGCGCACCCGCACCTCGGTGCCGGGCAACGGCGTGCCCGAGGAGAGCAGGACGGTGGCGGGTGTTCCCGGGGCCGCCGGAACCACCTGGCCCGCGCGCAGTGCGTCGGTGCGGACGGCCAGCCGGACCGGCGGACTGTCCGGGGTGCAGGTGGTGACGGTGAGGGTGGCCTCCGCCATGCCGTAGGAGGGGCACAGGCTCCGGGGGGAGAATCCGGCGGCGGCGAACCGCGCGGTGAACCGCGCGGCGGTGGCGGCCCGCACCACCTCGCCCGCACTGCGCGCGACTCGCCAGGTGCTCAGGTCGAGGCCGGCCACCTCGTGGTCGGTGACCTTGCGCGCGCACAGCGCGTAGGCGAAGTCGGGCGCGCTGGAGAGCGTCCCGCCGTGGTCGGAGATGGCGGACAGCCAGGCTCCCGGGCGGCGGGCGAACGCCTCAGGTGGCATCAGTGCGGAGGCGTAACCGCTGAAGAGCGGCCTGAGGACTCCGGTGACGAGCCCCATGTCGTGGTGGAGCGGCACCCAGGTCACGGCGACGTCGTCCGGGCGCTCGCCGTACACGCGGGCGGCCTGGGCGCAACTGGCCCGCAGCGCGCGGTGGCTGATGACGACGCCTTTGGGGGAACCGGTCGATCCCGAGGTGTACTGCAGGAAGGCGGGTGCGTCCGGGGAGGGCGCGGGCGCCCCGGCGTGACCACCGGAGCCGGCCTCGACCAGGTCCGGCCAGGGGTGCACCCCGCCGGGAACGTCGAGGTCCCCCAGGGCCGTGCGGACCGCGTCGCGCCAGGACGCGGTCGTGGCGATCAGGGCCGGACGGCAGTCGGCGACGATGCCCCGCAGCCGCAGTCCGAACGCCTCGGTCCGCGTGGTCGCCGGGGTGGCCGCGGGCACCGGCAGGATCCCCAGTGCCATGGCCGCCAGCAGGACGGCGACGAAGGACTCGTCGTTCGGCAGCACCAGGACGAGCCGGTCTCCGGGGCGGGCGCCGAGGGCGGTCAGCGCCGAGGCTGTCGAGCCCACGAGCTCGGCGAGTTGGCGGTACGTCAGGGTGCGGGGCCGGTCCCCGTCGAGGCAGGTGAGCGCGAGTGCGTCGGGCCGGCGCCGGGCATGGTGCGCGAGCCGGTCGTGAGCGGTCACGGACTGCGGGTCCGCCGTCATCCGCGGGCCTCGTCCACGTCCTCCGTGGTGCGGGCGAGTTCGGCACGCCGGATCTTGCCGCTGGGGGTGCGCGGCAGCGTACCGGACGCGGCCAGGACGACCCGGGGCGCGGGCAGGCCGAGCCTGCGGGCCGAGGCCTCGATGGCGGGCACCGGGTCGACGGGCGCGTCGCCTTCGTGGTCCACGGGGCCGTGTTCCACGAAGCAGACCGGGGCGGTGCTTCCGAGCACGACCGCGTCGGTGACGCCGGGCAGCAGCCGGATGTCGTGTTCGAGCCGGGCGTTGCGCAGCTCCTGCGGCGTCCCGGCCCGGCCGATGACGAACAGGTAGCCGTCGGCGTCGAGGAAGCCGACGTCCCCCGTGGCGTGCACGGGTTCCTCGGACGGGTCGCGGTCGGCCGCGCGCAGCCGGATCCCGATCTCCCCGACCGCCCCGGCGGGCAGGACCCGGCCGTCGCGGGTGACGTCGATGCGGATCCCGGGCAGTGGACGGCCGACCGAACCGGGTTTGCGCAGCCACTCCGGCGTCGTGATCTCGGACAGGACGCTCTTCGAGGTGCCGTAGTACTCGTGCAGGACCGGCCCGAACAGCTCGATGGCCGCGCGCTTCGTGCTGGGCGGGCAGGCGGCGCCACCGTGGAAGACCACCCGGAAGGGTCGGTGCGGCGCCCGCCTCGCGGCGACGAGGTCGGTCAGCCGGTCCGGGCTGAGCATGACGCTGTCCGCCGCGTACCGGTCGGCCAGTTCGACGAACGCCGCGGTGGACCAGGTGCGCTGGACGACGACCGTGCTGCCCGCCTGGAGCGCGTACAGGGCGGGCCCCAGGGTGCCGAGGTGGTAGGTGGGGTTGGCCATGAGGTGCGGGCCGCGGTCCAGGCCGGCGCCGTACCGCTCGGCGACGGCCACCCCCTTGTAGGGCCGGCCGGGGCGGGTCCGGACGACGGCCTGCGGGAGGCCGGTGGTGCCGGAGGTCGCGAAGACGAGGTGCCCGGCGGCGGGTGGCACGGCCGGAGCGGGGGCCATGGGGGAGCGGAGCAGCTCGTCGTCGCCGACGACCGGGCAGGGCAGGGCCGGTCCGGCCGCCGTCGGCGCCCCCGTGGTGATGTGCAGGGCGCCGTTCGCATCCGTCAGCAGGGACGGGCCCTTCGGGAGTGCGAGCAGCTGCGGGTCGATCGGGAAGAGGCCGTACCCGTGCCGCAGCGCGGCGAGGACGAGGGCGAAGAAGCGGGGCCCGGTGGGGATGTCGGTGGACAGGACGGTGCCGTCGGGGATGCCCCGGGCCCGCAGGGCGCCCGCCAGGGCGTCGGCGCGGTCGGTCAACTCGGCGAAGGTGCACGTCTCGTCGTCGGCGACGACGGCCGTGCGGTCGGGGGCCGTCCGCGCGGTGGCCCACGGGTCCCAGAGGTGGGGGCGCATGGTTCCTCAGCGTTCGGGTGTCGACGGGACGGGGACGGCAGCCTCGGCCAGGGCTTCGGCGAGGGCGGCGAAGTCCGGGAGTCCGACGATCAGTTCGGTGTCGACCTCGACGCCCAGGAGCTCCTCCAGCCGGACGGCGAGTTCGACCGCGGTGATGGAGTCACCGCCGAGGGAGAAGAAGTCGTCGGCCGGTTCGGCCGGCCGGCCGAACACCTCGCTCGCCGCGGCCAGGACCGCGTCGATCGGTGCGGGGGGCATGGCACCTCCTGTGGTGCGTGAGGGGCGGCGTCCGTGACGGACCCGACAAGGGATTGGGACGTGCTCAGAGCGCGGCTCCGCGCCCCTGGCCGACCGCCCGGGCCGTGGCGGCGGCCGCGCCGAGCACGTCGTCGAGGACCGCCCGCGCCAGCGGCCGGCCCACCCGCTGCCCGTCGTAGCGCAGGCCGATGAGCAGGCGGTCGCGGAACTCGGTGCACCGCAGGTGCAGCGCGTGGATGTCCGTGACGGCGATCCGGCGCAGGTCGTAGGCGTCGGCGGTGATCCGCAGCGGGCCGGCGTCCCGGGAGCCCGCGTAGTCGCCGTCGAACCGGCGCAGGTTCACGTAGATGTCGCGGCCGACCGGGGTGCCGTGCCGCGCCTCGGTTTCGCTCGTCACCGCCGTGATCTCCTCGGCGGTCAGCCGCTGGTGCCGCAGCGCGTTCAGCAGCTGGGCGCGGACCCGGCCCCGCACCGCGTCGGGGTCGCCGCCCGCCTCGGTGACGACCAGCGGGCAGGAGGCGGCGAACATCCCGACCACGTCCCGGTCCCGGGACGGCCGGGAGTCCATGGAGGTCCACAGCCCGACCTCGGCCCGGCCGGTGCGGGCGGCCAGCGCGTGGACGAACGAGCCGACCGTCCACTGCAGCAGGCCGAGGCGGCGCTCCTCGCAGGCGCGGCGCAGCGCCACGGTGGTCCGGGCGTCGAGTTCGGCCTGGAGCCGCCCGGCCTCGGTGGCCGTCGCGCCGTCCGGACGGACCCACGCGGTGCGGGCCAGGAATCCGAGGCGCTCGCTCCAGTCGGCCAGCGCGCGCTCCCGCTGGGCCGGGGTGGTGCCGGCCCGCTGCCTGGCGGCGGCCTGCGCGAACGACGGGGCGCTGTCCGGTACGGGCTCGCCGCGCCGGACGGCCGCGTAGTCGCGCCAGACCTCGTGGGCGAACAGGTGGTGGGCCCGGCCGTCGAAGACGAGGTTCTGGAAGGTCGCGAGCAGCGCGTGCCGGCCCGCGTCGTACCGGAGCAGCCGGATGGTGAACGGCCGCTGCTCCCCGTACTGCCACGGGGTGACGCAGTCGCGCGAGAGCAGTGCCGAGACGTAGCGGGAGAACTGCTCGGGCGAGGTGGCGCCGACCTTCTGGCACTCGACGACCTGTTCCCGCGCGTCGATCGGCCGGGTCCACTGCAGGGGGTGCGGTCCGGGGTCCGGGGGCAGTTGCAGGTGCAGGGCGTCGTGCCGGGTCACGAAGGCGCGGACGGCCGTCAGCAGCGCGTCGGTGTCGAGGTCGCCGAGGAGCTCGAAGCCGAGCCGGACGTTCTTGTGCGCCCAGGCGTCGGTGCGGGTCTTGGTGTGGAACCAGTCCTGTTCGTAGGTGAGGGGCACCGGAGTGCCGGGCGCCGGCCAGGCCGGGGCCGGACCGGGTGCGGCCGTCAGGTCAGGCACAGGTACTCCTCCCCGCTCTCCTTGAGGGCGGCGGGCGCGCCCGCCTCGACGATCCGGCCGTCGCGCATGACGATGACCTGGTCGGCGTCGTCCAGGACGGTCAGGCGGTGGGCGATGACGACGACGGTGATCCCGGCCGCGAGCAGGCCGCGCATGATGGACTCCTCCAGTGCCGGGTCCAGGGCGCTGGTCGCCTCGTCGAGGATGACCAGCTTCGGCTGCTTGGCCAGCGCGCGGGCCAGCACGATCCGCTGGCGCTGGCCGCCCGACATCCCGTGCCCGCCGGGGGCGACCAGGGTGTCGTAGCCCATGGGCATGGCCCTGATCTCCTCGTGGATGTGCGCCAGTTGGACGGCGTTCTTGAGGTCGGCCTCGCTGATGTCCTCGCTGCCGAGGAGGATGTTGTCGCGGATCGAGCCGCCGAAGAGGTGCGCGTTCTGGTTGACGTAGCCGATGCGGCGGCGGTACGTGGGCCGGTCGAGCTCGTCGAGGCGCATGCCGTCGACGGTGATCGTGCCGCCGGTGGGGAGGTACAGCCCGGCCAGCAGCATGCCGAGGGTGGACTTGCCGGATCCCGAGCGGCCGACGACGGCCACGAACTGCCCCGGCCGGATGTCGAGTTCGATCTCGCCGAGGGTGGGCCTGGGGGCGCCGGGGTAGCGGAACGAGACCTCCTGCGCCGTGATGCGGCCCGGTTCGGCGACGCCCGTCCCGACCAGGGCGCCGCGCGGTTCGGGGGCCGCGCGCAGGACGTCGTCGAGGCGGGCGAGCGTGGGCCGGACGGCGGCGAGTTGGGAGCCGGCGTCGAACATCCCCTGCATCGGGATGAACAGGGCGATCGTCAGCGTCATGAAGCCCATGGCCTCGCCCAGCGAGTCACGGCCGGTCAGCACCAGCCAGATCCCCGCGAGCAGGACGGCGAGGGGGGCGCCGAACTGCACCGTGCGGCTGACGGAGGAGAAGAGGGCGAGGTTGCGGCGGGCGCCCAGGCGCTTGTTGACCTCGTGGACCAGCGTGTGCGACCAGCGTTCGGCGGCCCGGCCCTCCAGGCCGCTGGACTTCAGCGAGGAGATGCTCTCCAGCATCTCCACCAGTTCCTCCTGCGCCTTGGTCTGGCGTTCGAGGACCTCCTGGCTCAGCTCCGTCTGCCGGCGCCAGGTGATCACGAGGAGGCCGGCCTGGGCGGCGACGAGGGCGGCGACGAGCGCGGCCATCGGCGGATTTGCCAGGAGGATCGCGACCAGGTACGCGACGACCAGCACGCTGTCGAGCGCGGCGGAGACGGCGGTCACGCTCAGCACCTGGATGAGGACGTTGCTGGCACGGGCGCGCATGGCCAGGTCACCGGGGTTGCGCACGGTGAAGAAGTCGTAGGGCAGGTCCGCCATGTGACTGACGATCCCCAGGGTGAGCCGCTTCTCGATCACGGCCTGGCGCTTGGCCACCAGGACCGACCTGGCCAGCTGGAGGAGGAAGAAGAGGGCCCCGAGCCCGGCGAGCAGCGCCCCGGCGCCCCAGAGCGTGGCGGTGGAACCGTCGGGCACCACCCGCTCGACCAGGATGCCCGCGGTGAGCGGCAGCGCGAGTTCGAAGGCCATCAGCCCGGCGGATGCCGCGAGGAGGAGCACCAGTTCCCGGCGGCCCGGCAGGAATTGGCGCAACCGGCGCCAGGGGCTGCCGGGCTCAGTGCCGCGGGCGGCCGCGGACGTGCCGTCCAGGGGCGGGTCGAACTCCAGCGCCACCCCGGTGAAGGACTCCGCGACGGAGGCCCTGCTGAGGCGGCGCCGGCCGTACGCGGGGTCGACGACGTCCACGTACTCCTTGCCGGCGCCCTCCAGGACGACGAAGTGGTTGAAGTTCCAGAACAGGATCGCGCCGGGCCGCAGTCGCCGCAGGGCGTCCAGGTCGGCGCGTACGCCGCGGCCCTTGACGCCGTACTCGCGGGCGATCTCCAGCAGGGTGCGGGCCGACGCGCCGTTGCGGCCGGAGTCGGCGCGGGCGCGGATCGCGTCGAGGGACACGTCGACGCCGTGGTGGCGGAGCACGGTCACCAGGGCGGCCGGTCCGCAGTCGCTGACCTGGGTCTGGAAGCAGACGGGCAGCCGCTTGGTGCCCGAGCGACCGGGGAGCCGTTCGCGGACGGCCGCCATCCGCTCGGCGAATCCCCTGGGCCGGGGCGGGGCGGGAGTGTGGCCGAGCACCGGCCCGAGGCCGTCGCGCCTGCGGTGGTGTTCCAGCGCCTCGGGCCGGAAGCGCGATTCACCGGTCATCGATCCCGATCCCTTTCCTTGCGCATCACCGGCGTGCGCCGAGAGGACTCGTGTGGTGAGGAGAACCCCCGACACACGCCGGTACTGGTGCGTCCCGGCGGAGGGACGCGCAGGCGGTGGACTCAGGTCCTCCGCGGTGGGCCGGGCGGGATCACCGCCCGGCCGGAGCACACCGTCGTCAGATGACGCAGTGGGCGGCGATGGAGAACTGGCCGCCGACGATGTCGTCGAGCTCCTCGTCGGACAGCTCGGTGATGTCGATCTCGTCGAAGTTGTTCATGACGATTCCCTTCTGATGGATTTTTCCCCGACGCTGACGCAACAGGGTTGTATTCCGGTCGGGCTGACCGGATGTCAAAACTCTAAAACTGCGGGAGTCGGACGGGCAAGGCCGGATTGGCAATTTCTCGAAAATTGTCCGGCGTCCCGGAATTGGGCATGCAAAAGCGGCCGGAGGTGCCGGCCGGGAATTCGTGAATTCCCGGCCGGCGTCGCCGGCAATGCAAAAGGTATTTCCTGCGGAGGGTTTCCGGGGATCAGCGGCGGCAGACCGCGAAATGCGCCGTGAGCACGTACGGCAGGGTCCCGTCGGGGGCGCGCAGCGGTGCCAGGGCGCTCTCGGCCGCGGCGCGGGCGGCCGGCAGCCGATCGGGCGGGACGCTCTCCCAGAAGGCCCGCGCGGCGGTCGACCAGGTCCACGCCCACCAGTGGTCGGTGTCCCGGAACGTCGCCTCCAGACGCTCCTCGTACAGCTCGACGGTGGCGAAACCCGTCTCGTGGGCGAGTTCCCGGACGAGTTCCGGGGTCCGTGGCCGGCTCTGTCCCGGAACGGCGGTCTCGATCTCCTCGCGCGTGCCCGAGCCGAAGGGCCGGGTCGCCTCGACCACGCGGTCCCACCCGGGCGCCTCCGGCCCCCACCAGGAGACCGCCAGCCGCCCGCCGGGGCGCAGTGCCGACCGGAACCCGCGGAAGACCCGGTCGGGCCGGCGGAGAAAGGTGAGCAGCATGCCGGCCGTGACCGCGTCGAATCCGTCGGCCGGCGGGCGGAGGACCGCGGAGGGCGCGTCCTCGACGTCGGCGACGTACGTGCGCATCCAGTGCAGCCGGTGTTCGGCGGACTCCTGCCGTACGCGCTCGACCATCTCCGGGGAGACGTCGACGCCCGTGACGCTGCCACGGGGGCCGACCGCGTGGGCCGCCGGGAAGAGGCTCGCGCCGGTGCCGCACCCGGCGTCCAGGACGTGCTCGCCCTCGGCGATCCGGGCGTGCGTCACCAGGAGGCGGCCCGCGGCGGGGAGGAGGTCGATGCCCACGCGGTCGTAGGTGGCCGCGGCGCGGTCGAAGAGGCCCGCGATGCGGCCGCCGTCGCCGTCGAGCCGGGGCGCCCCGGCGGGCGCTCCCCGGGAGGTGTCGGGCGGGGCGGGGGTGGGACTGGGCATGGGGGTGACTCCTTCCCCGCGGGCCGACGGGCCCGGGGTCGACGTTCTGTGCGGGCGGCGCCGGGACCGGCTAACGGACGCGGACGCGAAGCCCGAGGATGAGATCGGCGCCCAGCGGCGCGGCCCGCCGGAAGGTGGCGGGGTCGTGGCTCACGCGGGTGCCGTCCGTCGCGAGCACCCGGCACAGGGCGTCCGTCGCGGCGCGCGCCAGGGTGGCGCCGACGCAGTAGTGGGTGCCGGCGCCGAAGGCGAGGGGACGGGCTTCGCGGGCGCCCGGCCGCCAGTCGAGGGGGTCGGGGAAGACCGTGGCGTCGAGGTTCGCGGCGGCGAGGATCAGCATGACCCGCTGCCCGGCGGCGACGTGGTGACCGGCGATCTCCATGTCCTGCAGGGCGTACCGGGGAGCGAACCGGAACGGGCAGCTGATCCGGAGCACCTCGTCGGTGAACTCCCCGTGTGCGCAGGCCCCGTGCGCGGAGGCGGGGCCGGCCTCCGGGTCGGCGACGGCGGCCATCCGCTCGCCGCCCCGCATGACCATCTCGGTCAGGACGGCGCCGAGCGGGTCGATGGTTCCGGTGACGATCTGCGCGGTCACGGCGACCGCGACGTCGTGCCCGAGCCGGGGATCGGCCGCGATGTCCCGCAGGATCACGGCGAGTTCGCCCTGCGCCCGGTCCAGGATGTGCTCGCGCACCTCGGCGCGGGCGCGGTCCAGCGCGGCGGTCGCCTCGCGCGCCAGGTCGTCATCGGTGTACGACCTGGGCTTGGCGAGGTAGGCCATCAGCCCGTCCGTCGCGCGCGCGAGGTCCGCCATGCGGTCGGTGCTCGTGCCGAACAGCCGGGCCAGCACGGACAGCGAGTAGGGACGGCAGAAGTCCGCGATCCAGTCGCACTCCTCGCCCCTGTCCCGCAGCCCGGTCAGCAGGGCCCGGCACTCGTCCTCCAGCCGCGGGACGAGGGAGGTGACGTTCCTGCGGTCGAGGGCCGGGCGGAGGCGGGAGCGGATGTCCTGGTGGTAGTCGCCGGAGCTGAACACGGGCCACAGGGCGACGAAGTCCCGCACCGGCCGGTGCAGCGCGATCTGTTCCTCCGACAGGCCGGTGCCGGCGAGGGGGTCGCGGATGGTCGCACTGGTCAGCCCCGGGTGCAGCAGGAGCTCCCGGACGAGGTCGTAGCCGGTCACGAACAGCGCACCGGTGCGCGGGTCCTTCATGGCCGGGACCGTCGCCATGGCCGCCAGGGCCTCGCGGGGGTCCTTCGCGGAATAGTCGCCGTAGAGCAGTTCGGCGAGCTCTGGGCTGGGCATCGAGGTCTCCTTCATGGCGCGCCGGGGCCGTCCGGGCGTACCGGCCGTCCCGTGCGCGCGGATTCGTACAGGGCGAGCGTGAGGGCGAGTGAGCGGCGTGCCTCGGCCCCGTCCACCAAGGGGGGCCGTCCCTGTTCCACGGCGTCGCAGAAGTCCGCGAGCTGGTCGCGGTGGGGTGTGCCGGGCATGCCGGTGGGGTCGCGCGCGTCGTCGTACCGCAGGGGGAGCTCGGCGGCCCGGTTGCCGGCCCCGTACGCGCCGTACGGGTCCCCGTCGTCGCCGTCCGCGCGGGTGTGGAAGTAGGCCATCCGGTCGTCGTCGAGGACCGCGGAGCCCCGGTCGCCGTGGACCGCCAGCCGTGCGGTGCGCCCCGGGTACGCCGCCGTCGTGGCGAGGACGGTGGCCAACGCGCCGTTCGCGAAGCGGACCACCGCGGCCGCGGTGTCCTCCACGTCGATCCCGTGGTGGGCCAGGAGCGCCGTGCGGGCCGTCACCTCGACCGCCTCGCCCATGACCCACTGGAGGAGGTCGAGGGTGTGGACGCCCTGGTTCATGACCGCCCCGCCCCCGTCGAGGCGGCTCGTGCCGCGCCACTGCCCGGAGTCGTAGTAGCCCTGCGACCGCCACCACGCCACTTCCGCGTGCGCGGAGGTGAGGGTGCCCAGGGCGCCCTCGCGGACGGAGTCGTGCAGGAACCTGGCGGCGGGGTCGAACCGGTGCTGGAGGACGACCCCCAGCGTGCGCCCGGTGGACCCGGCCGCCCCGATCAGCCGGTCGGCCGCGGCCAGGTCCACCTCCAGGGGCTTCTCCACCAGGACGTGCTTGCCCGCCCGCAGGGCGGCCTCGCCGACCTCGGCGTGCAGGCCGCTGGGCACGCAGACGCACACCGCGTCCAGGTCGGGCCGGGCGAGCAGCTCGCGCACCGTCGCGTGCCAGTCGCAGCCGTGCTCGGCCGCCAGGGCGCGGGCGCGGTCCGGGCCGCGGCCCGCGACGGCCACCAGGGTGGCCTGGTCGGGCAGTCGGGCGAGGGTCCGGGCGTGGACCCCGCCGATCACTCCCGCTCCGATGATGCCGAATCTGAGCATCCTGTCCTTCCTACCGAACGCGCCGAGGGGCTTCGAGCGGATCGTTGATGAGCGGAGCCTCGACGGGCTGCAGCAGCGCTGCGGTGAGCTCGTCCCGGTGCGCCTCCGTCCAGCGGGCATCGCGTTCGACACCGTCGGCGAGGCCCGACTCCACCAGCCGGACGAAGGCCGGCTCGCCTTCCGCCGCACGGCGCCGGATGAGGTCCAGCGTGAAGCGGATCCGGGCCGTGGCGGCCTCGGCCAGGCCCGCGCGCCGCGCCGGCGCCAGCCCGTACCCCTCGACCAGCAGCCGGAAGCGGTGCCCGCGGTCCGGCGGCGTGGGCCACCCGAGCGCCGCGCACCCGGCGTCGTCCGTCAGGGGCGCGAACTGCCAGGCCGCCTGCGCCAGATCCCACTCCGGGGTCTCGCGGCCCGCGGCCTCCCAGTCGATGAAGGCGACCGGCCGCCCCGCCACGAAGACGGTGTTGCGCGGAGCGATGTCGTTGTGGCACACGACCGTCTGCGCACCCGACGTGGCGCGTTCGTGTGCCCAGCGCGCGGGCTCCGGCGAGAACCCCTCGGCGGCCCGGTGCATCCGGCGCATCAGACGTCCCACCTCGAACACCGCGCGGTCCGGCAGCTCTGCCACCTCCGCGCCCTGCGGCACGTGGCCCTCGACGTGGTCGAGGACCTCACGCCCCTCCTCGTCGAAGCCGAACGCCCGTGGGGCACCGTCGAATCCGACGCGCTCGAAGTGGGCCAGCAGCCCGTGGACCGCCGGGGTCCACGGACCGGGCGGGCGGCGCACCGTGTTCCCGATGCGCACCACCGTCGACATGCCGACGTGCTCTTCCCCGTCCTTCACCGCTGCCGTCCTCCCCGCGCCGTCCCGTGCCCCCATCGCTCGCTCACGGGCGGGCACCCGCCAGTGCCCGCCCGGCCGTGGGCTCCACGCCCAAGTCGCGCAGCAGGCGCATCTGGTGGTGGATCTGGCGCGCCCCGGTGTCGATGTCCGAGTGCACCCGGGGAGCCAGGGCCAGGCGCTCCATGCACTTCTCCACCCGCAGGTTCTCCCGCCGGCTGCGCTCCGGCATCAGCCAGTGGTCGAACTGGTGCTGCCACAGCAGCAGCACCGCGTCGTCGTTGCGCTCGCGGATGTCGTCGAGCGCGTCCAGCTGCAGCACCCGGGCGTCGTCGCTGTTCATCCCGATGTGCGACCACCAGGTGTGGGTGTCGTCGGGGTCCTCGACCTCGATGCGCAGGCGTTCCCGGTCCTGCCACAGCGGCATGGTCTCGTCGGAGATCGAGAAGAAGTTGAGCATGAAGTGGCCGGAGTACTCCTGCATGAGGAAGTCGCGTGTCTCGCCGAAGAGTTCGGGAGTCTCGCCCGGGTACCCGATCATGAAGAAGACCACGTAGCCCAGCTCGCTGTCGCGCAGCGCGTGGAAGGCCCGCCGGTTCTGCTTCGCCGAGACCCGCTTGCTCATCAGCTTCAGGACCTCGTCGCTCATCGCCTCGAAGCCGATGTGCAGTTTGTAGCAGTGAGCCTCCAGCAGGGCGTCCACCAGCTCCGCGGAATCGACGGTGTTGGCCCGGCTGAAGCCCTCCCAGCGCACCCCCGCCGCCGGCAGGATCTCCAGCAGCCGCCGCAGTCGGGTGGGCGGGACGGTGAAGGTGGAGTCCATCGCGGAGATCGTCTGCGCGCCGTTCTCGGCGGCGTAGGACATCCAGTCGTCCCGGATCTTCTCCGCGGACTTGTAGCGCCACTTGGGGGAGGCGGCGGGGAACGAGCAGAACTTGCAGTCGAAGGGGCAACCGCGCATCGACTCGTACGGGACGATCGGGTACCGGCCCTTGAGGCGCGGCGACGGCTGCGCGTCGAAGTCCAGGTACTCCAGCGGGTTCACCCGGATCCGCTCGCCGTCACGCCACACCGCACCGGGGACGGCCTCCAGGGAGCGGTTCGCGCCCACGGCCTTGAGCACGGCGGGCAGGGCCTGCTCGCCGTCGCCGCGCACCACCGCGGTCACGCCGGGGAAATCCGACATCACCTGGAGGAACTTCAGGTTGGTGTACTGGCCGCCGCAGACGACGGGGACCGAGGGCAGCCGCTCGGCGATCCAGTCGATCACCCTGGCGAAGATCGCCTTGCTCCACATGTAGGTGGTCGACAGCAGGACGACATCGAAGTCGCCGGGCGGCAGCACGGCCTTGCCCGACCACACCCCCGCCAGGTCCAGCAGCGTGTAGTCCTGCTCCGCCTCCTGGAGGATCGCCTCCAGCGTGAAGGTGGTCAGGTGGGGGACGGAGGTGGTGCGGGGGCGGCACAGGGGACGCCGCCCGCCGTCGGCGGTGTAGCTGAAGTCGGCGAAGTCGAGGTCCGCGCAGCCGGCGCGCTCCAACATGGTGCGCGTGCGGGCGTCACGGCCGGTGCCGCTGGTGTCGAACAGCGATCCCCGCAGGTAGTCGAGATTGACGTAGCTCGGTCCCAGACCGCACATCAGTAGCGCGCGCACAGGCTGTCCTTCTCCTCGGCTTCGGTGGCGGGATCGGTGGCGGGGCTCACGCGGCCGCCATGGCGTTGCCCAGGTAGTTGGGCAGGGCGGTCAGCCGGTCCCACTGGGCGTCCAGGTCCGTCGGGTACTGCGCCCGGTAGCGCCGGGTGACCTCGGCGACCTCGGCCCACGACGAAGGCGTCCGCCCGCCGTTGTAGCGGGGGGCGAGCCGGTCGTAGAGCGAGGTCCCCGGACGCAGGACGAGCTGGTTGAGCCCGAAGTCCACGGGCAGTGAGGCCGCCCAGTCCACCAGCTCCCCGTTGGCGCAGGCCGGGTCGTCGGGCAGGCCCAGGAGGATGAAGGCGAAGGGCTTGATGCCGGCGTCCGCGAGCTTGTGGACGGCGTCGGCCACCTTCTCCGGCGGCACCCGCTTGCCGACACCGGTGTCGGCGACCCCGGGGGACTCCGCCCCCAGCCACATGCCCCGGCAGCCGGCGTCCGCCCAGCGCCGGACGTCGGTGCGCAGCACCACCTCGGCGCGGGTCTGGCCGGTCCACTCGACCCCGGAGCCGACCAGGCCGGAGCACAGGTCGTCGTAGAACGTCCGGTGCAGCCCGAAGACGTAGTCCAGGAAGAAGACCGACTCGGTGCCGCGCTCCCGGAGCGCGGTGATCTCGGCCAGCGTCTGGACGACCGGCCGGTCCCGCATCCGGGCGCCGAAGGGCAGGTGGCAGAAGGAGCAGCCGTAGCTGCAGCCGCGCACGCCCATCACCAGCCCGCACGCCGCCCGGCGGGTCCGCCCGTCGACCACGACCTCCGCGGTGTAGGCGAGGGGATCCGTCAACTCGTAGGCAGGCAACGGCCATTGGTCGACCGGGAGGTCCGGGTAGGTGCCGGCCGCGGGCAGCACGGGGGTGAGGGCGCGCCGGTGCAGCACGTCCCGCACCGCCTGGACGGCGGCCGAGTCGGCCTCGCCCCGGGCGACGAAGTCGACGCCCAGCTCGCGGTGGCAGGCCTCCGGCAGGTGGGTGGCGTGCGGTCCGCAGGCGAGCACGGGCACGCCGGGCCACAGGTCGCGCACCTCGGTCACCGCGTCCTTCACCGGGCCGAGGTCCAGGGGGTAGCACTGGGCCCGGTCGGCGACGGCGGTGACCACGACCACCAGGTCGGGGGCGTCCTGGTCGGCGGGCAGCGGGTGGAGCCGGCGGTCCCACAGGCCCACCTCCACGCCGTCCTGCCGCAGGACCGCCGCGGCGTTGAGCACGTCCAGCGGCTGCTGGAGGAAGTGGCGTTCGAACTCGTCTTGGGGGACGACGAAACACACCTGGGTCATGCGGACTCCTGTCGGGGCGAGAAGACGGACTCGGCCGGCCTGCCGGGCGGGCGCCCGGTCCGGTCGGCGCCGACCAGGGCCGCCTCGGCGCCCCGCGGCCACACGACGCCGATCAGGGAGGCGATCCGGTGCAGCGTGCGCAGGTCGGGTGGCGGGCAGGTGACGGCCGACAGGGTCGCGAGCATGCCGGTCCAGGCGTTCTCGATGAGCGGGTCGACGACCTCGATCCGGCGGTCTCCGGCCGAGGTCCGCACCGTGATCCGGTGCACGTCGCGGCGGACCTGCTCGGGCGCGGGGCCCCCGAGCGGTTCAAGTTCCGCGGTGAAGTGGGCGGAGGCCGTCTCCACCCGTACCAGGCGCTGCCGTTCCCCCACCGCCGTGGGGTAGTCGCGGGTCCAGGCGGGACGGGGGAGCGCGGCCTCGGCGCCCTCGCCCGCCACGGTGGAGAACAGCTCCAGCGCCACACCGCGCACGGTGGCGCGCTCGTGTGCGGCGGCCAGGACGAGCTCGGGGTCGTGCGCCACGCGCAGCGAGCCCGGCGCCACCGGGCCGCGCAGGTAGGCGTCGTAGCCGGCCGCGGGCAGGAAGTGCCCGAGCGCCGCGAGCATGTGGAGCCACTCGTAGCCGAAGACGCCGTGGTCCCGGTCGACGAAACGGCCCCGGGCGACGTCGGGCCTGCGGTCCTTGGCGAACACGACGCGCAGCGCCCGGATCGGTTCGCCCGGGGCCTCGCGGGCGACCAGGCGTGCCATCGAGGACAGCACGGCGGCCTCGCGGTACTGGTTCATCACGACGACCCTGGCCGCCGGCAGCGTGGCGAGCAGTTCGGTGAACGCGGTGGTCTCCGCGGCGCGGCAGGCGGGCTTCTCCACCACGATGCGGGCCGCGGCGTCCTGGGCCAGTACCGAGGCGACGACGGGCAGGTGGGTGTGCGTCGGTGTGCACACCACCCACACGTCGATGTCGCGGACGTCGGGGACCTGTCCGATGCTCCGCCACCACGACACCCGCGGGGCGGGGGGCCGTACCGGATCCGGGTCCAGCACGCTGACCTTCAGGCCCAGCCGGGTGAGGACCTCGGCGTGCAGCCTCCCCACGCTGCCGTATCCGACGACACAGGCGTGTCCGCGCCCGGTCACGGGCGCTCCTCCGGCTCCGACGCGCAGGTGCGGTCGGGGGCCGCCTCGGCGATGTACGTGTCGTAGTACGCCTCGAACAGGCCCGCCGACCGGACGGCCTCGTCGACCTCGCGCACGTGCACGCCGGGGGCGAGCGTGTCGGCCCGGCGGCACAGCTCGCGGACGGCGATCAGGGTGCCGGCCCGGTAGGCGTCGTAGCCGGAGTTGGGGATGCCCTCGTAGTCGAAGAGGTTGAGCGAGCGGCCGTCCCCCAGGAGCGTGGCCGCGCCGCCACCGGGGAGGCGGTAGCGGATGCCGACCCCGGTCAGCGCATCCTCGGGGGTGCCCGCGCCGCCGGTGCTGAGGATGCTGAAGTCCTTGGTGGCGAAGCCGGCCAGGAGCACCCCGTCGGGCAGGAGCGGCAGGTCCTCCGGACGCAGCAGCGGCTCGCCGGTGCTGCCCGTCACGAGGAAGGGCGCGCAGCGCCGCAGCGCGGCGTGCAGCGTCGGCTCGGTCTCGAAGCCCTGCTCGGCGGCCTGGATCAGGGCCAGGGTGTCGGTGTCCACCACGGTCACCCGGCAGCCCACGGAGCGCAGTCGGCGCGCGAGCCGGGAGCCCAACGTGCCGAACCCGACGGCGACGACGCGGCGCCCGATGAACTTCTGCCCCGGCAACAGCTCGCGCAGCCGCCGGAGGCAGGAGTCGGCGATCTCCTCGTACGACAGCAGGCTCTTGAGCTGGGAGCGGGCGACGTTGAAGACCGGAACGGCGGGCGGCGGTCCGGCCCCGATCCGCTTGAGCCCGCTGACCGTGAGCTCGACCACGGCGTCGACGGGTTCGGTCACCAGCCGGGACGGTCCCGCACCGCGGGCGAGCAGTCCGCCGTCGTCGACGACCAGCACCCGGCGTCCGGCGCGGTGGGCGGCGGCGATGAAGCGGTCGACGTCGGCGGCCACCTGCCGGGCGGCGGCGACCTCCTGGCCGGGGGCGGTCCCGTCGATGACGGAGTTGTCCAGCACGGCGCTGCGGTAGCCCCGGGCGCGGAACCAGGCGTGCACCCGGTGCCGACCGGACGTGCGGTCCCCCTTGGCCAGCGCGTAGATCCACTCCTGCGGGATGCCCGCCCGCTCCGCCGCGAGGAGGAAGCCGACGCTGTTCTCGACGTAGTGGTCGCGGAAGACGAGCGCCCAGTCCTGGATCTGCTCACCCCGGTCCGCGAAGTGACGGAGCAGCGGCATCGAGGACCACACGCCGTCGGCCTCCTCGGCGGTGAGCCGGTCGGCCCGTTGCCGCACGGCCGCGACGATCACCCGCACCGGTTCGGGCAGCGGGGCGCCCGCGGGTGCGTCGGTCAGCACGGCGGTCCGCCAGAGCCGGGGCTCCGGCACGACCGGATCCAGGGTGCGGTGCCGGGCGGGCGCGGCCGCTTCCACGGCCAGGTGCACGCGGTGACCCGCGAGCCGGAGGCCGATCACGCCGGCCAGGGCGTCCGTCCCGTCGGCCTCGTGCCAGGCCGCCGCCGCGAAGCGCGGGCCGAGGGCCTCGGCGACGGCCTCGCGCACGTCGACGGGGGAGGCCGGTCCCGTCACGGCCTCGATCAGCCGGAGTCCGGCGGACGCGCCGTCGGCGTCGCCCAGCCCGGTGTCCGGGCCGGCCGTTTCGACATCGGTGGTCACCGCGCCACCTCCGTTCGGGCGGCGCCCGGCGCCGCACCGGTCCGGCGGAGCCACGCGTGTGCACACAGGGGCAGATCAGTCAAAACGGTCTCCTTGGAGCGGGCATGACGAACGGGCGCACCTCGCGCTCGGCGTTCGGCAGGGAGCGTCGACGGGGGCCGGGGTGAGCAGAAGGGCGCGTGAATGCGTTCCGGTCCGGGCCGGTGACGGCGGTCGGCCGATGGCCGGACCGCGGGAACCCTGGAGCTGCGAGACGCCAACGCCTCGTCAACGGGGTGCGTCGGCGGGAGCGTCGACGCCGGTTCCTCGATCGCGGGGGCGGACAGGGGGCGCCCCCGCGATCGACGGACCTGCCCCTTGGTTCAGGGCGGTGTCGCTACTTGATCTGGGTGGGGCCGTTGATGCACTTGCCGTCGGGGCCGTGCCAGCACTCGCCCCAGGACGTGTTGCGGATCTGCGGGGCCGAGTGGGAGGGAGCGGACTGCGCAGCCCGGGTGGCCGTCGACGAGGGCGCCGTCGACGTGGCGGCGACGGCGGGTGCCGCGAGGGCCCCCAGGGCGGTCAGGGTCGTGAGGGCACCGGTGGCAATGCGGAGAAGACGGTTCAAAACAGGATCCTTCAGATCAACTGGCGTGGAACAGGAGCGAACGGCGGGGCCGACGAGAAAGCGGAGCGTTCGCTTGCCGATATCTGGATTGTTTCCCGCGCGTCGCCAACCGACCAGGCGCGATGTCCGTCATTAAAGTGTCAGGGCACTAACGGGACAGGGGGAGGAAATGGGGGAAACGGACATGAAAGACAATCCAGGTGCGCTGCGACCGGAGGTGCACCCCCACACGCCCCTGGCGGACCTCGCCGCCGAATTCGAGGCCCGCATCGCCGCCGAGACCGTGGCCCACCAGCAGCGCCTGGCCGCCCTGCAGGAGGACATCCAGCGCCTCACCCGCCTCGCCCGCCCCGGCATGCCCGGCGCCGACCCGGAAGCGGTGACGGTTCTGCCGGACAAGAGGGCGGTCCACGTACTGCTGGAACAGGAAGCCGCCCGCTGCCGCCGCGAGGTGATCGCCTGTCAGCCCGGCGACGTCTCCCGCAGCCCCGCCAACCTCGAACCGGCCCTGGGCCGCGACCGCGCCCTGCTCGAACGCGGCATCCGCATGCGCACCCTCCAGCAGCACTCGGTCCGCTTCCACGGCCCCACCCAGGCCTACGTCGAGGCCGCCACCGCCCTGGGCGGCGAGTACCGCACCGCCCACGAGCTCTTCGGCCGCCTCATCCTCTTCGACGACAACGTCGCCTTCCTGCCCACCGACACCACCACCTGGGGCGCCGTCGTCGTCCGGCAACCCCATCTCATCGCCTACCTGCGCGGCATCTTCGAACAGGCCTGGACCCACGCCAGCGTCTTCACCGACCCGACCACCCGCGGCGCCGGAGGTCTCGAACAGGCCGCCCGCGACATCGACACCACCCTGCTGAGACTGCTCGCCGCCGGCCTCAAGGACGAGACGATCTCCCGCCGCCTGGGCATGTCCCTGCGCACCGTCCGCCGCCGCGTCGCCGACATCCTCGAACGTCTCGGCGCCGAAAGCCGCTTCCAGGCCGCCGTCATCGCCACCCGCACCGGCCTCCTCGACAGTCCGGGCGGCGATCCGGGCAAGCCGTGATCCGCGTCACGTCCGGCCCGCCCGGTTTCCTTGTGTGCACGGAACACCGCAGGCCGGGATCCCCCGGATTCCGGACGGGCCGTCACGGACGGCGCCTGGGGGACGGTGCTCAAGCCGGACCCGGCCCCGGGCAACTCTCCCTGCCGCACCTCCTGGATCACCGACGTCCGCGTCCAGCCCGGCAGCAACGGCACGAGCCCGGTCGCCGTCCTCGGCCGGCGCGGTGGCACCCAGACCGACGACCTCCCGCATGACCGGGACCCACCCTTGGGCGTCGACCGTCTAACATCGGCGGGTTGCCGAGGTGAGGACGGGGAGCCGATGAGTGGTCTGGGGCGGCTGATGGGCGTGGCGGCCGAGCGGGGCGAGGCCGGGTGGCAGGCCGCGCTCCGGGGCGGGCGGTCGGTGGCGGGCGGGCGGTGGGCGCTCGCGGCGCTCACCTCCGTCGCCCCGCCGCCCGTTCCCGTCACCGAGCCGTGGAAGCTCTCGGTGGGCACGCTGCTCGGCCGCCACCCCCGGACTCCCGCCGCGGTGCACAAGCTGCTCGGGCTCCTCGACGGGCTCGGCGCCGTGCACCTGGGGCCGGTGAAGGCCGGATTCGACGGCGAGGAGATCGAGTGGGACAAGGTCGTGGAGGTGCGCACCCGTAACGCCTTCGAGGTGCTGACCACCACGGCCCTGGAGCAGGAGGTGGACAAGGTCCGCGAGTTCCTCCCGCCCGTGCCCGGCCGCAAGTGGGCGGTCACCAAGGTCGGCGAGGCGCTGGCCACGGTCGTCCTGGCGGCACTCGAACGCGGCTCGGTCGAGCAGCGCCTGGACGAACTGGCCGTGCCCGCACGGATCGTGTACCGCGGGCTGCTCGGCCGGCAGCGCACCCTGGACGCGGGCTGCTTCGCCGTCGCCACGCTCGTCGTCTCCGGCCAGGTCACCGAGAGCCTGATCGCGACCGCCCGGCGTCGCGGGATTCCCGTCCGGCCCGCCGAGGAGGCCGTCAAGCCGGCGCAGGCGGCCCACGTCGCGGTGCTGCGGGACCGCACCGACGCCGTCGCGCGCCTGCTGAGCCGCATCGAGCGGCCGGGCGGTCCGGAGACGGCGGAGGCGGAGCCGGCCGATGTGACGGGGGCGACGGCGGAGGCGGGGACGGGCCCGGTCGACGTGCCGGAGGCGACGCGGCCGACGGCCGACCGGCCAGCCGGAGCGGGTACCCGATGGTGAGCACGCAGACGGTGGCCATCGCCGTGTCGGCAAGAGCGGTGTCAATTCGCCGCTGACGGTTCTGCGCCGGAAGTGGCCGGTGGGGCAGGTGTGTTGAAGTCGGTTGTGAACAACTGTCAGGGGAGATGTGCGCAATCGCCGAGGTGTTCGAGCGGCGACCCCTGTTTGTGTCTGATGTACCGTCAAAGTTCCTGTTCTTCATCCTGGTTGTGTCAAGTCGCCTTAAGCTCCGGTTAAGGATGGCGGCCTGCCGCCATTCCGTGAACTCTCCAACGAGGCGGGGCCGCAGGGCCCTTCTGAACGATGAGAGCAGGGGATGACAACGACCGACGAAGAACCGAACGGCGCCGCGCGCGGTCCCGGCCGACGGAGACCGGGCAGGTCCGGCCGCCGTGCGGCGGGAAGCGTCGCGGTGCTCGCGATCGGGGTGGGCAGTTGCTCGCTGCTGGCGGCCCCGGCCGCGTTCCCGCAGACGGGCGACGGATCCGTGACGGTCCGGGTGATCCGGGCGGTGGACGCGAGCGGCGTGTGGACGCCCGCGCTGGAGCCGGGCATCGCGGGCGTGAAGGTGACGCTCACGGACGACGCGGGCGTCGGCATCGAGGGCACCACCGCCGCCGACGGCACGGTGACCCTGGCCCCGGCCGCGAGCAAGGCGGCCGGCGGCAAGTACCGCGTGCAGGTGGTGAATCCGAAACCGGGCGTGCTGTTCCCGGCCTTCGCCTCCCGCCAGGGGCTGGACGGCGCGCCCAAACAGCTCAGCAGTAACGAGGAGTTCGTCGACCTCTCCGGCGGCAAGAACGTCTCCTACACCACCGGGCTCTGGTACCCGGGGGACTACTGCCAGAAGAACGCGACGCTGGTGACGACCTGTCAGACGTCCAACCGCGAGGGCGGGGCCCAGCGCACGCTGGTCTCCTTCCCGTACAGCGCGCGCGGCCAGGACGGCGTCGACGTCAAGGTGACGAACCTCGCCACCAACGCCGAGACGGGCACGCTGTACGGCATCGCCTGGAACAAGGCCGACAAGCGGGTCTTCTCCTCGGCGGTGGCCAAGCGCGGCACCGACTACGGCCCGGGCGGTGCGGGGGCGGTCTACGTCACCGACCCCGCACAGAAGAGGACGACGCTCTTCACCACCGTGCCGAACGCGGGCAGCACCGTGCACGGGCCGGGGACGGACGACGCCTTCCTCGACGTGCCCGGCAAGGAGAGCCTCGGCGGCATCAAGATCACCGAAGACGGCAAGGACCTCTTCGTCGTCAACCTCAACGACCGCAAGCTCTACCGCTACGACGCCACCGTGTCGACGGCCTCGGCGCCGAAGGCGTCCTACGCCATCCCGGACCCGGGCTGCCCGGCGGAGGGGGACTGGCGGCCGTTCGGCCTCGGCCTCCAGGACGGCACCGGGTTCCTCGGCGGGGTCTGCTCCGGCCAGTCCACGGGCAAGCCCGCGGACATGCGCGCCCTGGTCCTGCCGTTCGACCTCGCCACCGGGGCGTTCCGGAAGGCGGTGCTGGACCAGCCGCTGGACTACCCGCGCCTGTCCACCGTGGGTGGGGGCCCGTGCGACGGCGCGGGCTGGTTCCCGTGGACGAGCACCTACCCGACCACGCAGAACGGGAAGGCCTGCGGCAACGCCACCATGGCCAACCCCGAACCCGAGTTGGGTGAGGTCGGCTTCGAGACCGACGGCTCGATGCTGCTGGCCTTCCGCGACCGCTTCGCCGACCGCGAGCCGGGCGCCCCCGCGCCGGGCTCGGTCTTCAACGTCATGTCCGGCGGCGACCTGAACAAGGCCTGCCCGTCGAACGGCACCTACGTGATGGACACCAACAACGGCTGTGGGAAGTCCCCCCGGGGCACCCGGTTCTTCGACACCGCCTGGGCCGCGGTGGGGCACCACAACACGGCGTTCGCCGGCATGGCACTCTCCAAGGTCGAGACCACCATCGCGACGTCCGCCTTCGACCCCGACCACACCCCCGTCGGCTACGGCACGTCGTTCCTTCAGCGTGCCGACGGCAAGCAGGACCCGAAGTTCGGCCTGAGGCTGACCCCCAAGGGGACCGCCGCCCCCTTCGGCAAGGGCGCCTCGATGGGCGACCTGGAGGTGCTCTGCGACCAGGCGCCGCTCCAGATCGGCAACCGGGTCTGGTACGACCCCGAGCGCAAGGGCATCCAGAGCCCGGGCCAGCGCCCGGTCCCGGGCGCCACCGTCAACCTGTACGACGAGTCGGGCAAGGTCGTCGGCACGACGAGGACGACGGCGCGCGGCGAGTACTACTTCGACGACTCGAACGTCACCGGCGGCCTCAAGCCCCGGACGAAGTACACGATCCGGATCGACAACCCGGCGGACTACGCGAATGGCGGCCCGCTCCACCAGTGGGTGCCCACGGACGCCGACGTCGGCGACAACCGCTTCATCGACTCCAAGGGCATCGTCCCGGCCGGTGCGAGGTTCCCCGAGCGGTCGCTCACCACCGGCGGACCGGGCGAGAACGACCACACGTACGACTTCGGTTACCGGCAGCAGGAGGGCGCGCTGCGGGTCGTCAAGCACGACCAGGACGGCAAACCGCTGGCCGGGGCGAAGTTCCGGCTCTGGAAGGAGACCAACGGCACCGACGGCCTCCAGACCAGCGGGACCAAGCCGGACACACCCGTCGGTGAGCCCTGCACGACCGGGGCGGACGGCGTGTGCCAGGGCAGCGGCACGCCGGGGACGTACTACTGGCAGGAGGTGAGCCCGCCGGACGGCTACTCCGCGCCGGACCCGGCGGTGTCCGAGCCGCTCGTGCTGACCGCGGACAACCTCGACGCCGGGGTCTCGGTGACGATGGTCAACCGGCTCATCCCGACACCGACACCGACGCCTACCCCGACTCCCACACCCACGCCCACGCCCACACCCACGCCGACTCCGGTGCCGACCGGCTCGCCGACACCGCCGGCGCAAACCGTCCCGGCCGTGCCCGGCAACCCGGGCAACCCGGGCAACCCGTTCCCGCCGGCCGCACCGCGCCCGGCGCCCGGCACGCTGCCCGGCACCGGTGCGAGCCAGGCGATTCCGCTGGCCCTGGCCGGTGCGGTCGTGCTCGCCGCCCTCGGCTCGGCGTTGCTCGTGCTGACCCGCAGGCGCAGGTCCAGGCGGTAACGGCCCGGAAGGGCCCGATCGGGCGGGTTTCCCGGAGTGTCCGGGAAACCCGCCCGATGGTCGTGACCCATCGAGGAGAGAAGGCAGTTGCATGGCCCGGAAGCCCGACGGCCGCAAGCCGCGCCGTACGTCATGGCTCAGGACGCTCGCCGCGGTCGTCGTGTGCGGCCTGGCGGCCGGCGGCTTCGCCGTCTACCGGACCGTCTCCGACGGGACCGCGGAGCGGCCGGTCACAACCGACGAGGCATCAAGGCTGGCCCTCTCGCGGCTGAACCTCTACCAGGCCAGCCCCGTGACGGTGTCCCTCACCGCGGCCGAGGGCGGGGGAGTGGAGATCCACGTCGAGGGCGTCGTCGACTACCGGACCCGCCGGGGCGTGGGCCGCTACCGGACCGGCGGTCCGGGCGGGCAACCCGACCACGGCCTGATCGTCTGGGACGCCGGCGGTCTCGGCCTCGCCCCCGAACCGGCGGGCGACACCGGCCGGTTCTGGGAACAGGCCGAACACGTCCCCCGTTCCGGCTGGTCGCCGCGCTCGTACACCGCGGACCCGCTGGACTCCGGCCTCCAGCTGATGGTCCAGCTCGGCGCGGACCGGCCCGACAACCCGCTCCTGCTCGCCCAGTCCGGCGCACGCTGGCTCGGCCGGGACCGAATCGACGGCCGGAGCCACGACCGCTTCGCCGGTCCGCGCGCCCAGGGCGCCGCACCCGACGGCGGCCGGTCGCCGCTCACCTACTGGGTCGACGGCGACGGCACGCTGCGCCGGGTCGCGATGGAGATGGCCGGCCTGGGCACGCCGACCACCGTGGAGTTCGCCGGCCGCGACGGCGAGGCGAAGCTCCCCGAAGCCCCGTGGCTCACCGGCTGACGTCCGATCCGCGCAGGCCCGTGTCAGAGCCGTGTCAGCGGGATGTCAGGCGCGCCGGGGATGGTGGCTGCACCGCCCGCCCCGAGAGGACATCCGATGAGCGACCAGGTTCCCGTCCCGCACGGCCTGCCCACCGACCGCGACGCCGGCCCCTTCGCCCCGCCCGGCGCCATCACCCGCCTGCGTGATGCCCGTCCGGTCAGCCCGATGCTCTTCCCCGACGGCCACGAGGGCTGGATCGTCACCGGCTACGACGAGGTCCGCGGCCTCATGGCCGACAACCGGTTCAGCTCCCGCCAGGACCTCGGCATCCTCCACGTGCCGCACGAGGTCCCCGGCATGCCCGCCATCACCGAACCGTCCCCGCAGGTGCCGGGGATGTTCATCGCCATGGACCCGCCGGACCACACCCGGCTGCGGCGCAAGCTCACCGGCGCCTTCACCGTCAAGCGCACGAAGATGCTGGAGGAGCACATCACCGGGATCGTCGAGCGGCAGCTGGACGAACTGGCCCGCCTGACCCCGCCGGTCGACCTGGTCAAGGAGTTCGCGCTGCCGGTGCCGTCACTCGTCATCTGCGAACTGCTCGGCGTCCCCTACGCGGACCGGGAGAGCTTCCAGGTCAACACCGCCCGGTTCATGGACCGGGACCTGCCGTTCGACGAGAAGATGGCCGCGTACGGCGCCATGAGCACGTACCTCGCCGAACTGGTCACCGCCAAGCGCGCCGACCCCGGCGAGGACGTCCTCTCCGACCTGGCCCGCGACGAGGACCTCGGCATCGACGAACTGACCGGCATCGCCTTCCTGCTGCTGCTCGCGGGCCACGAGACCACCGCCAACATGCTGGGCCTCGGCACCTTCGCGCTCCTGGAGCACCCCGAGCAGCTCGCCGAACTGCGCGAGAACCCCGACCTGCTGCCCGGTGCCGTCGAGGAACTCATGCGGTACCTGTCCGTCGTCGACATCCTCTACCGCTACGCCACCGAGGATCTCGAACTCGGCGGCGAGACGATCCCCGAAGGCTCGACCGTCCTCGTCTCCCTGCTCGCCGCCAACCGAGACCCCCGGCGCTTCGACGACCCCGACACCCTGGACATCCACCGCGAGGCCCGCGGCCAGCTGTCCTTCGGCCACGGCGTCCACGCGTGCCTCGGCCAGATGCTGGCCCGCATCGAGATGCGCGCCGGGTTCGCCGGACTGCTGCGCCGCTTCCCGACCCTCGAACTCGCCGTCCCCGCCGAGGAAGTGAAGCTCCGGACCAACATGCAGATCTACGGCGTCCACGGGCTGCCCGTCACCTGGACGGCAACAGCGTGACGGCCGGCGGACTCAACTCGGCGGCTGAGGAAGGGCGGTGACGTCGGCCGGCAGCCGGTACGCGTCCGCGTCGACCGCCCCCGGCAGGCCGGTGGCCGGACGGCCGGGCGCGGACGGATCCGGCAGCGACGGCTGCGCGGGCGGCGCCGCCACCTGGCTGAACGGGACGCCGGGCGGTGCCTGGACCGGGGCCGCCCGCCCGCCGGGCAGCGGGCCGCGGCCCGGGGCGCCGCACCCCGCCAGGCCCTCCAGCCCGTCCGGACTCTGGACGGCCGGCTGGTTGCCGGTGAAGCAGTTGCCCGGGTCGGCCGAGGCCAGGACGAGGTCGGCGCCGTTGCCGTCCGTGCGGTTGCCCTCGACGCGGTTGCCGCTCGCCGGGTGCCCGGGCGGGTCGGTGACGATCACACCGGCGGCGCGGTTGCCCCGGACGAGGTTGCGCAGCACCTGGTTGGCCGTCCCGCCGCCGATCCCGATGCCGATGCCGAAGCCACCGTCCGCCTGCTCGGGGGTGTCGGCGGCGTTGTTGTCGGCGACGACGTTCCCGGCGATCACCGCGCCGTGCTGCGGGGCGAGCGCCTCCAGGTCGTTGGAGTTCACCGTGACGCCGACCCGGTTGCCCACCACGCGGTTGCCCAGCACCGAGAGCCCGTCCGAGGCGTTGGTCAGCTCGATGCCGACGGCGTTGCGCTCGACGGTGTTCCCGCGCACCACGGTGTCGCACGGCTTGCACTGCCCGACGTAGATGCCCGAGTCGGCCTGCCCGGAGGCGTACGAGTCCTCGATCACACCGCCGTGCGCGTCGAACGCGTAGATGCCGTACAGCCCGTTGTCGTAGGCCGTCACCCGGCTCGCGCGGAAGCCCTGGACGGCCGGGAAGCGGGTGGTGTCCAGCGGGTTGTACGCGGACCCGCCGGCGCCGCGCTGCTGCAACTTCTCGTCGGTGACCCCGGTGAAGAGCACGCCGTTGGCGAGGTAGCCGTGGACGGTGAGGTTCTCGACCACCGAGCCGGGCCCGGTGACGGTCACGCCGTTGACCAGCTTCAGGCCGCCGTCGAGGACGACACCGCCCCGGTCGGTGCCCCGCAGGACGAGGCGCGCCTTGGTGACGCGGACGCTCTCGCGGTAGACGCCGGGGGAGACCAGCACCGTCTCGCCCTCGCGGGCGACGTCCACGGCCTTCTGGATGGTGGGGAAGTCCTCCGGCACCCGCAGGACGCTCCCGGCCGGGTGCTCGGCATCGTCGGAACCGGAACCCGCGGAGGAACACCCGGTGGCCGCCAGCGCGGTGGCGGTGACCAGGGCAGCCAACAAGCGTCCAGAAGAGAGGAGTTGCATAGTCAGTGTTCTATCGTCTCCAATAGCGCGCATGCCTACCGAACGGGAAAATGCGCAGCAACCGGGCCGAGACGCCGCCCCCGGGTTCGGCCGGCGAAGGGCACTGCTCGCCGCCGGGGCGGTGCTGGCCGCCGGGGCGGGCGCGGCGGCCGGCCAGCTCGCGAGGGACGATGGCGAGTCCAGGCGCGCAGCGCCTCCTCCCGTAGCCGCGATTCCCTTCCACGCTCCACGGCAAGCCGGTTTGACGTCCCCTCAGCAGGCCGCCACGCGGCTGCTCGCCTTCGACCTCCCGCAGAATTCCCCCGCCGCCGACCGGGAGGCCTTGCGCACCCTCCTCGCCGCGCTGACCCGCACGCTCTCCGCGGCCGCCTCCGACACGCCGCCCGACCCGCGTCTGGAGCGCGGCGCCGCGAGCCGGCTCACGTCACTGGTGGGCGTCGGCCCCGCGCCCGCGTCCCGGCTGGGCCTCAACGTGCCTGCCGCGCTGGGGGAGTTGCCGCCCTTCCCGGGAGACCGCCTGGATCCGGCGCGCGGCGGCGGCGACCTGCTCCTGCAACTGTGCGCCGACGACCACTGGACACTGGCCGTCGTCGCCGAACTCGTCGGCACGGCCGCGCACGCCGCCGGCGCCGTGCCCCGCTGGTCGCAGTCCGGCTTCCTGCCGAGGACTCCCCCCGGCACCACGCCGCGCAACCTCTTCGGCTTCAAGGACGGCACGGCCAACCCCGACGACGCGGCCGCCCGCCAGTGGGTCTGGGGCCCGCCCGGGCCGCACGAGAACGGCACCGTCCTGGTCTACCGCCGCATCCGCATGGACACCGCCGCCTTCGCCGCGCTCCCCGGTGACCGCCGGGACCAGGCGATGGGCCGCCGCGCGACCGACGGCGCCCCGCTCACCGGCACCGCCGAGCACGACGACCCGGACATCTACGCCAAGAACCCCGACGGCTCCTACGTCATCCCCGCCACCGCCCACGTCCGCCTCACCAGCCCCCGCCTCGACGGCGGCGCCCGCATGCTCCGGCGCGGCTACAGCTACGACGACGGCCCGGCCGACCGCGGCCTCCTCTTCTGTGCCTTCATGCGCGACCCCGCCCAGTTCGCCCGCGTCCAGACCCGCCTGGCCGCCCACGACGCCCTGAACCCGTTCCTGGACCACACCGCCTCCGCCGTCGCCTACGTCCTCCCCGGCGCCCCGGAGGGCTCGGTACTCGGCGAACAGCTCTGGGCGTGACGCCACGCGTCGGGCTCCGGCCGTTCCGCCCGATCACACCCCCTTCGTCGATCGGATGGGCGAGCGCCACGCGAGGAACACTCGTGTTCGTTATATGCTCTAACTCGCCGCCGGATGGGGGCAAGGGGGAGTCGGTGATAGGTTCTAGCAACATCTTGATCGTGTAGCCACAACTGACGGGGCGGCCATGGCGAAGACCGGTGCGGACACTCCGCGGGAGCGGTACCGGGCCCAGGTGCGGGCCGAGGTCAAGCAGCACGCCTGGGAGCAGATCGCCACGGCGGGGGCGTCCGCGCTCTCGCTCAACGCGATCGCCAAGCGGATGGGTGTGAGCGGGCCCGCGCTCTACCGCTACTTCGGCAGTCGGGACGACCTCATCACCGAACTCGTCCGGGACGCCTACCGCGGCCTCGCCGACGCCCTCCGCGCAGCCTGCGCCGGCGGGGCCGATCTGCCCCGTCTGGCACACGTGCTGCGCGAATGGGCGCTCGAGGACCCCCACCGGTACCTCCTCATCTACGGCACCCCCGTCCCCGGTTATCGCGCACCCGAGGACACCACCGTCATCTCGCAGGAGATCATGGCGATCCTCCTCGGCGCCTGGACGGCCTTCGCCCCGGACGGCCCCGCGACGGCGTTCGACGCCCACCTGGCGGACCACCGGGACTGGGCCGGGGCCCACCCCGCCCCGCCGCTGGTGCTGCACCGGGCGCTGTCCTTCTGGACCCGCCTGCACGGCGTCCTGTCCCTGGAGCTCGCCGGGCACTTCGGCGGGATGGGGTTCGATCCCGCACTGCTCTTCGCCGCCGAGCTGGACGACCTGCTGGACCGAAACTGATGCGTGGTCAAGAGTTCTGGAAATAAGCTGAGTTCAACCACGATCGCGCTTAGGATCGATGGTCATGGTTGATCTCTATCCTCCGACCGAACCCTACGACACCGGATTCCTCGACACCGGAGACGGCAACCGCATCTACTACGAGCAGCTCGGCAACCCCAAGGGCAAGCCCGCCCTCATCGTCCACGGCGGCCCCGGATCGGGCGCGATGCGCAGGCCCGCGAGGTCCTGGGACCCGGAGTGCTACCGCGTCATCCGCTTCGACCAGCGCAACTGCGGCCGCAGCACCCCGCACGCCAGCGACCCGGCCGCCGACATGAGCCGCAACACCACGCAGCACCTGATCGACGACATGGAACGGCTGCGCGAACACCTCGGCATCGAGCGCTGGTTGCTCAACGGCGCCTCCTGGGGCTCGACCCTCGCCCTGGCCTACGCGCAGCAACACCCCGTGCGCGTCACCGAGATCGTCATCGCGGCCGTCACGACGACGAGCCCCGCCGAGACCGAGTGGCTCTACCGGGGCGCCGGGCGCTTCCACCCCGAGGCGTGGGACCGGTTCCGCGACGGCGTCCCGGAGGACGAGCGCGACGGCGACCTGCTCGCCGCCTACGCGCGGCTGATGGAGAACCCCGACCGAGCCGTCCGGGAGAAGGCCGCCGCCGACTGGCTCGCCTGGGAGGACGCCGTCATCTCGGGCGAGCCCAACAACACCCCCGGCATGTACAGCGACCGCGGGATCGACGACCAGATCGCCTTCGTCCGCATCTGCGCCCACTACTTCAGCAACGGTGCGTGGCTGGAGGAGGACCAACTGCTGCGCGGCGCCCACAAACTGGCCGGCATCCCGGCCGTGCTGGCCCACGGCCGGTACGACATGGGCGGCCCGCCGAAGACGGCGTGGGAGCTGGCGAAGGCGTGGCCGGACGCCCGCCTCCACATCATCGAGGACGCCGGGCACGCCGGCAGCGAGGAACTGCACCAGGTGATCCGGACGGCCATCGAGGACTTCAAGCACCGCTGACCGTCAGGGTCCCCGTGAGGGGCGGGGCGCTGCCGGACGTTCCGGCCTGCTGACCGGGACGGCAACTCTCCGGCTCCTGCCCGCTCGGGCAGGGGCCGGAGGTCCGCCGGCGGGAGGAGGGGCGCGGTCAGCGGGCCACGCGGCGGGCCTGGAGGTACTCGCGGGCCAGGAGGCGCAGGGCGCCGAGCTTGGGCGGGCCGGCGGGGCGGTGGAGGAGGGCGGGAACGTCGGCGCGGGCGGTGGCGCTGGTGAGCGACTCCAGGCCGACCATGCACCGGATCATGGGGCGGTGGGCGGGCGGGACCAGGTCGATCACGGTGCGGGCGGCGGCGAGGGTGCGGTCGACCTGGTCGAGCTCGTCGGTGATCAGGGCGCGGACGCCCGGTGTGGCGCGGGCCTGCTCCAGGTCGTCGCGGGTGACGCCGTGCCGGTCGAGGGTCTCGGCGGGGATGGTCAGGCGGCCGTCGGCGAGGTCCTCGGCGAGGTCGCTGACGAAGTCGAGGCGCTGGCTGGCGTCGATGAAGACGCGGCAGGCGGCCTCGTAGGCGCTCTGGTCACCGTCGGGGCCGAGCAGGGCGGCGACGACCATGAAGGCGGGCAGCGCGTAGTCGTCGAGGTAGTCCTGGTAGTCGGATCCGGTCGCGAACCCGGTGAAGTCGAGGTCCGCGAGGGCGCCGGCGAGGTGGCCGGGTACGCGGTCGCGCAGGACGGGGTGCGCGGCGACGGAGTTCAGCAGCGGGCGCAGCTCGGGGTTGTCGGTCCGGCCGGTGGCGAGGCCGTCGACGACCTCCCGCTCCCACTGCGCGTACGCGGCCTTCCGCCCGTCGACCGGGCCGCTGTCGAGCAGCGTGTCGGTGCGGTGCATGAACGCGGTGGCGGCGATCACGTGCGGCACCAGCCGGGGCGGCAGCAGCAGCCCGGCGGCCATGGCGGCCTCGCGGCGGTACCGGGTGACCTGCTCGCGCTGGCGGCCGTAGTCGCCGCGCAGTCCGGGGTCGTGGATCCCCGCCGCGTCCAGCGCGCGCTCCCAGCTGCCCACGTGCTTCCTTTCGGTTCTTCGTTCGGTGCCCGTCGAGCCTAGACGGTGGTTGGGGAGCGTGCCGCGTCGGGGCGGGCGTCGGTGGGCGATCGGTAAGAAAGGCCCTTCCAGGGTTTGGATGCGAGCCGCGCCGGGGCGCGGGCTTTCATGGCGAACGCCGCCCGTTTTCATCGCCGACGGGGCGATGAGAACGGACGGCGAATTTCCGGTCGGACTCGCTCCATGCTCGATCTACGTGCCGTCGAAGGGAATTCGCGGCACTGCGGTGCGGCGGTTCGTCAGTTGACGTTGAGCGCGGTGTCGTCGATGACGAAGCTGGTCTGGAGGGAGGCGTCCTCGGTGCCGGTGAACTTGATGGTCACCGTCTGGCCGGCGAAGGCCGACAGGTCGAAGGTCTTCTGGACGTAGCCGGTGTTGGCGTTGAGGTTGGAGTAGGTGGCGAGGGTGGTGGAGTTGGCCTGGACGGTCAGCTTGTCGTAGGCCGTGGTGGTCGTGGTCTCGGCGGTGTCGATGTGCAGCCAGAAGGAGAGGCCGGCCTTGCAGCCGGCAGGGACGGAGACGGTCTGGCCGAGGGTGTCGGTGTGGGTGGTGCCGTAGCCGTCCAGCCAGGCCTTCCAGGAGCCGGAGTGGGCGGGCTCGCTGGACGAGTTGTCGATCACGCCCGACGTCGCCGTCCAGGGCGCGGCGGTGCCGGTCTCGAAGCCGGGGTTGCCGAGCAGCTGACGGGCGGTGCAGCCGCCGCCCGAGGTCGTGACGGCCCAGCTGAAGGACGCGCTGCCAAAGGCGCCGGTGCCGTCCTTGGCGGTCACGGTGACGGAGGAGTTGCCCGCGGCGGTCGGGGTGCCGGAGATCAGGCCGGTCGAGGAGTTGATCGACAGGCCGGCCGGCAGGCCGGTGGCGGAGTAGGTGAGGGTCTGGCCGGAGGCCGAGTCGCTGGCGTGGATCTGCAGGCTCGCCGCCGTCCCGACGGTGCCGCTCTGGCTGCCCGGGTTGGTCACCGTCACCGTGTTCTGGCCGGTGCCGCCGCCGACGATCGGGTGCGACATGGCGCAGGCGTTGGTGTCGTTGGACCAGCTGGCCTGCTCGGCGAAGGTGCCGGTGCCCATGGTGACCATGGCCGCGCCGCCGGCGGTGCCGGGCTGGAGCCAGGCACACTCGTCCGAGTTCTCCTGGCCGTTGTAGCTGCTGCCGGACACGTGGTTGGTCCAGCCGCCGGCCGGGAACTGGTCGGACATCGTCTCGTGCCACTCGTGGCCGAGCGTCATCGTCCAGCCGTCCAGCCTGCCGCTGCCGGAGTTGACGAATCCGACCCCGCAGCCGGCGCCGGAGTCCATGTTGTAGGGCTGGTTGGAGAACGCCAGGTCGCCGTAGGGCGAGTTGACCGCGCCGCCGGTGAGGGTGGAGTCACCGGTGTAGTCGTGCCAGGCGCAGTACTGGTTCTGGTAGTTGTCCGGGTTGGTGCCGGTCGGCGAGAGGATCACGTAGTACGCGTCGCGGTTCGACGCGGCCGTGGTGTTGCCGAAGTGGGCGGCCGCGCTGACGGCCTCCTGGCCGAGCTGGTTGCCGGTCGCGGCGCTCGGTGAGGCCCCCGCGTTGTCGTACCAGACGCCGGACAGGACGCCGCCGCTCTGGTACGGGACGAAGCTGGCGTTGGACGGGCAGCTGACGGCGCCGGACGCGACGTTGGGGCCGTCGCACCACTGGGTGAGGTCGGCGGACCACAGCTCGCCGCCGGTGCCGATGTCCTTGAACATCTCCTGCGCGACGGGGGCGGCGCCGTCCGGGTCGCCGGAGAAGGTGGCGTCGCCGCTGCCGTTGGTGCCCTGGCTGCCCCACTGGCTGCCGTAGAACACCAGGTAGACCTTGGCGTGGCCGTCGAGGACGCCGACGCCGTTGGTGCCGCCGCCGTACGACAGCGTCTGCGGGCCGGTCGCCGCGGTGCCGGCGTGGGTGTCCGCCCAGGCCTTCATCTTGGCGTTCTGCTCGATGGTCGGGACGGCACCGTGCCGGTACGGGTGCTGGTACGCGGGGCTGTACGGGTTCGCCGCCGACTGGCTCGGCCGGCTCGTCGCGTCGGGCTGCGCCTGCGCGGCCGTGGCGGCGAATCCGGCGGCCGCGAGGGCCAGCGCCGCGACGCCGGCCAGTGCCGACTTGCGGGCCTTGCGGGCGGATCTGCCCGCCTCGTGGGGCGTGCGGGAAATACCCATGGTGGGGGAAGCCTCTCTCATGCCGACCACCCGCCTGCCTGGTGGCAGCGGGGCTGTGCGGAGGTGAGGACGGAGGAGAACAGGCGGCGCCGGCACGTGATCCGACTGATCGTCAGCCACGGTTTTGCGAGGGGGATGGGGCAGCGCAGCCTGCCATGCCACAGCAAAGCAGGCTCCCGAAATTGGGGTCAACGGCCGTACGGGTAAAGTGATGTGAGCTAAAGTCAACGGGTACGGAAAATCCGCACGCGGGCGCGCCATTGCGATCTCGGATTCCCCGTGTGAACAGATGACGGGCCGCTTATTCAGTGATGGCGGGCTTTATCCAGTGAAGGGGCGGCAGGGGTGCGCCGGCGCCGACCGGACACTCGGATCCGGGGGCGAACGTACTCGGGTGCGTGCGCTGCGCCTGTGGCGCGCTCTCAGCCGCCGTAGCGCCGCTGTCTGGCGGCGAAGCTGCGGACGGCGCGGAGGAAGTCGACCTCGCAGCCACATGCCCGCGACGCCGGCGATCAGGTTGGGCCAGGACTTCCAGCCCGCGCCGCGGGCCTCGTCCTCCACCATGGAACCCCAGCGCTCGCGGAAGGCGTCCGGGTAGAGCCTCGCGCTGCGCCGCAGTGCGGGCGTTCTGCGGTTCGGGATGTCCGAGCGGGCGGCCCAGTGGGCCGTGACGACTCTGGCGGATGTGCGTGAGACCTGGATCTGCCAGGTGTGTTCGGCGTCGCCATGTTCGACTCCGGACCGCTCGGATCGGGTCCGGGATGGCCTCCGCCTCCCGCACGTCCGCGCGAGTAGCCCGGCCCGGGAGGGGCGAACGCGGGGCGTGGACGACCAGCAGGCGGCCCGCCCGGCCGCAGCCGGCGCGGTGTTCCAGGATCCCGGGCGGCCCGCAGCGGCCGCCGACACCGTGAAGACGGTAAGGGCCGGTACGCCGGTCGCCGGACAGAAGGCACCACGAGCCCGACGGGCCGGGCACGCCTGCCGCGCGTCGCCGGGATCCGGGAAGGAGTGGTGCTCGTGGGCGACCGTCCGGCGCCCGCCCTTCCGCCGGACACTTTGGAGGATCCATGTCCTTCCGGCATCCAGCGGAGCGCGCAGGCGTCGGCCACGGTCGCTTCGTGCGTGCGGCCGAGCGCGCCTCGAACTTCACCAGCTCGCCCGTGTTCTTCCTGCTGTGCCTGCTTCTGGTGGCCGCCTTCGTGGCCGGCCACGCCGCAGGCCTCTGCCTTGGCTGGCAGCTGCTGATCGGCGACCTGATGACCGCCGTGACGCTTCTGCTACTCGCCCTTCTGAAGAACGCCGAACGGCGCGCCGAACACGCCATCCAGCGCAAGCTCGACGCCATCGCCGCTGCCCTGCTGGAGCAGCGCAGCGGGCACACCGACAAGGCGGTCGAGTCCCTGGAGGAGGCGATCCGGCTGGAGGACGAGGCCTGAACCGTCGGCCGGGAAACCGCTGGTCGTCACTCGGTGTCGACCAGGCTCCGGCTGCCGCAGCGCATCACGGGTGTGGCCCCTGGTGCGGGTCCGGCTGCGCATCGGAGAGTGACCCGCGCTGCCGCGGCCGACAGTTCGTTTCTCGCGCTGTCTCCACGGTGGTTGACGACGGCGGTGGAGTTCCGGCGACTGAGGTCAGGACGCACCCGAGCCCGTGTCCCCGCCGTCATCAGGCTCGTTCTCGTCTTCCGCGGCGGTGTCACCGTCCGTGAAGGCGACGTCGACTTGCTGTTCGGGCCGGCGTTCCTCCTGGCGGGCGATCGCGTTCAGCACCTGTTCGTCGGCGTCGGTGAGTGGGGGCTGGAGCAGGCTGCGCGGCCACAGGCGGCGGGCGAGGACGACGTCGGTCTCGGCGGCGTACACGGTGATCTGCGCGGTCAGGTAGAGCCAGGACAGCAGGCCGATCACGGTGGCGAAGAAACCGTACACCTGGCCGGCGTGGCGCAGCTCGTGCACGACGAGCAGGGAGCCGAAGGCCTGGAGGACGGTGAAGAGGGGGCCTGCTATCGCGCAGCCCGGCCAGAGGGCTCGCGTGGGGATCTCGCGGGGCGTGAGCACGCGGAAGCAGGCCAGGCACAGGGCCGCGTTCAGGAGCGCCGAGACGAGCAGGCCGCCGATCCGGGCGGCCGGGCCGCCGAGGGAGGAGGCGACGACCGAGGCCGCCCCGGTGCCGAGCGCCAGGCCGGAGCCGAGCACCACCAGCAGCAGGAGGCTGCGGGCCAGGCGCGGCCAGTAACCGGGGCGGCGCACACCGGGGACGTTCCATATCTCGGCCATGGCGTGCTGGAGTACCTGGGCGATGCCGAGCGCGCCGTACAGCATGAACAGCATGCCGACGGCCAGGGCGAAGCCGCTGCCCTGGAGGGAGTGGACGTTCTGGCGGAGCTGGTTGCCGATGATCGGGAAGTCGGCGAGCGCGGAGTTGAGGACGGACTTCTGTGCGCCGGGGTTGCCGTGCAGGACGAATCCGAGGACGGTGCTGAGCAGGAGGAGCAGCGGGATCAGGGCGAGGAATCCGTAGTAGCTGACGAGCGCGGCGAGCAGCCCGCCACGGTCGTCGCCGTACTTCTTGATCACGCCGAAGACGACGGCGGTGGGCCGGTGGCGCTGCTGGTAGCCGTCCACCCAGTGCAGGGCGCGTTCGACCGGGTTCATGCCGTCCTCCTCCGCGTGGCCGGCGCGCGGACCCGCCACGGATCGGGTCTGCGCCCCGGGCGTCTGCCCGGTCGGCCCGTCCGTACACCACGGGCGCGGCCGCAGGCCGTGGCCGGCGCTCGGACGGGTCCACCACGGCTCCGCGCGCGGGGCGTCCACGGACGGGCCCGGCAGCCGGACGTCCGCCTCGCGCATCACTCCTCCCGCCGCGGTCACGTTGGCCGTCCCGGTGGTCGTTCCGGAGCCGGGACGTACCGGGCGGATGCCCGGCGGTGCTCGTCCCAAAAGCGGCGGTGTTTGGACCCGGGCCGTCCGGGGACACGCCCGGTACGTCCCAGAAGCCGGTGAAGAGGAGGCGAGCGATGTCGAACGACGCCATCGTGCTGCTGCGCGAGGACCACCGGAAAGTGCGGCGGCTGTTCCGCGAGTACCGCGGGCTCGCCGAGGGCGACGGGCAGGGGGGCGATGACGCGCGGCGCGAGAAGGTCGAGCGGATCGTCGAGGAGCTGACCGTCCACACGTACCTGGAGGACGAGCTCTTCTACCCGAGGCTCCGGCAGGAGGTGCCCGGGCTCGCCGAGGACATGGACCGCGCCAGGGAGGAGCACCACGTCGCCGACCTGCTCTGCGAGGAGCTGAGCCGGATGACCCCCGCCGACGCGGGCTACGACGCCAAGGCCGTGGTGCTGATCGACGCGGTCGAGCGGCACATCGACGAGGAGGAGAGCTCCTGGTTCCCGAAGGTCCGGGCCGCGCTCGGTCGAAAGGAGCTCCGGGAGATGGGCGAGCGGATGCAGTTCGTGCGCGAGACCGCGCCGCGCCACCCGACGGGCAGCGGCATGCTGCACCGCATCGCCGACGCACTGGAGGGCTGAACGGCCGGGCGCGCCCGCCGCACCCTGCTGGGTGAGCCTGCTGAGCCGCGACCTCGTCGCCGCGAAGGCCTTCTACGGCGAGCTGTTCGGCTGGGTACTCCGCCAAGTGCCCAGCTCCTGGTGCCCGTTCCTGCACGGTCTCCTCGACCGCACGGTCGTCGCAGGCCTCGCCGAGCTCTCCTTCGCCGTGGGGGGCCTCTCATCGTCATGGCAACACCTCGCGGCGACATGTGTCGGCGGTGACGCTGCTGCTCGCGCTCCTCAAGAACGCCCAGCGCCAGGCCGAGCACGCGATCCAGCGCAAGCTCGACGCCGTAGCGGCGCCCCTCCTGACGGAGAGGAGGGCAATCGGGTGAGGCCATGCACGACCTCAAGCACGCGATCCGCGTGGAGGACGAGACCTGACCCGGCGAGGTGGAACCGGCTGACATCGTGATGATGCTGCGTTGTTTCCCGTGGGGCGGGCGGGGTAGACGAGGGGGCTACCAAGGCAGGCCGTGTGTCTGCGAACGGAAAGTTTCCGCCTCTCCCCAGGGATGGACCATGAAGAACGCGAAGCTCGCCGCCGCGGTGGGCGTCGGCTACCTCCTCGGGCGGTTGCACAAAGCCCGATGGGCGCTGGCGCTCGCCGGCATGGCGGCCGGTAAGAAACTGGGTGCCGGCTCGGGAGCGGCCGTCGGGCAGCTCATCGAGTCCTCGCCGCAACTCCGGCGCGTGGTCGACGACGTGAGGGGTGAGCTGGCGAGTGCGGGGAAGAAGGCGGCCGTGGCCGCCGCGGCCCGGCGCGTCGGCGCACTGACCGACCAGTTGGAACAACGGACCGAGGCACTTCGGGACGCGAACGGGCACAACGAGGACGAAGAACCGTCTGATGAGGAAGAAGCGCGGGAGGAGAGCGGGGGCTCCGCGGAGTCCCGGCGCACCCGGTCCGGGGCGTCGCCCCGGAAGTCCTCGTCCACCGGCGGTTCGTCGCGTGCCCGGACGGCGACCGAGCGCTCCGGCACACGGACGTCGACCCGCAAGAGCGCGGCGAAGGCGCCGCCGAAGAAGGCCGCCCCGCGCACGGGCACGGCCCGGAAGACCGCGGCCTCCTCGGCCGCGAAGAAGACGAGTGCTCCGGCTCGCAAGACGGCCGGATCGCGGACGTCCGCACGGAAGTCGGGGTGAGGACGATGGCCAGGCAATCAGCCGGGCCCGAAATCGGCGGGATCGGCGACCTCCTGGAGGCGCTGCCCACCGACCGACTGATGGAACAGGCGCGCGAGTTCGTGTCCGTGCTGGGGGAGCGAGCCGTCGGCGTGGCCGGGGACCGGGTCGCCGACCTCGCGGACCGCCTGGTGGACTACGCCGAGAACGGAGGCGGTGGTGGCGGCGGTCTCCCGGTGGGGAAACTGCTGGGCGCCGGCGCGGCCGGGGTGAAGAGACTCGTGGCCAACGGCCTTTCGCTCTCGGGCGGGCGAGGCAAGCGGGGCGGCAACAAGGAGACCAAGATCACCAACATCATCGAGGAGATCGAGGTCGGGGTGCCGGTGCGGGTCGCCTACAACCAGTGGACGCAGTTCCAGGACTTCCCGAAGTTCACGAAGCGACTGGAGAGCGTCGAGCAGAAGTCCGACGAGAAGCTCGCGTGGAAGGCGGGGATCTTCCTCTCCCACCGCACCTGGGAGTCGACCATCGTCGAGCAGGTGCCGGACGAGACGATCGTGTGGCGCTCCAAGGGTGAGAAGGGCCACGTCGACGGCACGGTGACCTTCCACGAACTCGCCCCCAACCTCACGAAGATCCTGCTCGTCCTCGAGTACCACCCGCAGGGCCTGTTCGAGCGGACAGGCAACCTCTGGCGGGCCCAGGGGCGGCGGACGCGTCTTGAGCTCAAGCACTTCCGCCGGCACGTGATGACCCGGACGATCCTCGATCCCGACAGCGTCGAGGGCTGGCGCGGCGAGATCCGCGACGGCGAGGTCGTCCGCTCCCACGAGGACGCCCTGGAGGAGGAGCGGTCCGATGGAGGCCCGGAAGCGGACGAGTCCGAAGGCGCCGACGAGGGGGACCGCGAGCAGGGCGACGAGGATGCGGAGGCAGAGGAGGACTACGACGACGAGGACTACGCCGATGAGGGGGATGACAAGGACTACGCCGATGAGGAGGGCGACGAGTACGACAGCGATGAGTACGAGGACGAGCAGGAGGAGCCCGAGGACGAGGAGGAGCCCGAGGAGGAGCCCGAGGACGAGCCCGAGGACGAGGACGAACGGCCGCACGGCCGCCGCCGCGCCCTCGCCCGGAGCGGGAGGTGACGGCGTGACCGTCGCGCCACGCACCGGCCACTACCTGGACCGTCCCTCGCCGAGCGGCCTGGCCGACGTCCTCGACCTGATCCTTGACAAGGGCCTGGTCATCGACGTGTACGCCCGGGTCTCACTCGTCGGCATCGAGCTGATCACGATCGACGCACGGATCGTGGTCGCCAGCGTGGACACCTACCTGCGCTTCGCGGAGGCGGTCAACCGCCTCGACCTGAAGCAGGACGACACGGAGGGCCTGCCGGAGCTGATGAACGACGTGCGGCAGGGCGGCGCCCGCCGCAAGACCCGCGGCGCCCTGGAGGGCGTCAAGGAGACCGTCGGCGAAGTGATCGACCGCGTCCGTGACCGCGGCGAGGAGGACGAGCCGGAGGAACCGGAGGAGCGGCCCCGGCGCCGGTCCCGGTCGTCGGCCGAACGCAGGGAGCGTGAACGGTGAACCGCGACACACCGGCCGCCGGTGACACCGGACCGGTCTACTACGTCTACGGGATCGTTCCCGCCGACGCCTCCGCGCCCACGGCCGTCCGCGGGGTGGGCACGCCCCCGGCGGCCGTCGAGCTGCTCCGCAGGGGACGGGTGGCCGCGCTGGTCAGCGAGATCGATCCGGCCAAGCCCCTGGGAACGCCGGACGACCTCCGAGCGCACGCCCGGGTGCTGGACGCGGTCGTCTCCGCCAAGGTTCCCGTCCTGCCCTTCCGGTTCGGCTCGGCGGTCCACGGCCGCGGGGGCGTGGTGGACGAACTGCTCGGTCCGTCCGAGGAGGCTTTCGCCACCGCGCTGGAGAACCTCCGCGGCCTCGCCCAGTACACGCTGCGCGGGGCGTACGTCGAGGACCGCGTGCTGCGGGACATCCTCGACGCCCGGCCCGACATCGCCGCCCTCCGGGAGGGGATCGGGGCACTGCCGGAGGACGCCGCCCACTACCGGCGGGTCCAGTTGGGGGAACTGGTCGCCTGGGAGATCGCCGAACGCGGCCAGGCCGACGGACGGCACCTGCTCGACACCCTCGGCCCGCTCGCGGTGGCCGTCGCCAAGGGCCCGGACACGGATCTCGACCAGCCGATCGACGTGTCCTTCCTGGTCCACCACACCCGTTGGGCGCGCTTCGAGGCCGAGGCGGAGGACCTGGCGCGCAGCTGGGCCGGTCGGATAGGCGTACGCCTCCTCGGTCCGCTGGCCCCGTACGACTTCGCGCCGTCGGCCGTCGACGGCACCGCCGAGGGGGTGTCCGGCCCATGGGCCTGATCACCGGGGTTTTTACCCTGCCGCTCGCGCCCGTGCGCGGTGTGGTCTGGGTGGCCGAGCAGCTGTACGCCCAGGCGCGCCGCGAGCTGGGCGACCCGGCGGCCGTCCGTCGGCGGCTGGCCGAGCTGGAAGCGGCCCGCCGCAGCGGCGCTCTCAGCCCGGCGGAAGCCGACCGGGAGGAGGAAGAACTGGTCGGGCGGCTGTGGCGCGCCAAGGGGACGAGCGGTGGGCGGGAGGTGTGAGCCGTGCCCGAGCCCCGTCCTCGCCGACCCGCCGATCACGGCGACCGTGAGACGGCCCGGCGACCTCGCGCCACCACCCCCAGCGCCGACGGTGAGCACCGCGAAGCCTCGGCCGGGCGGAGCGCGCGGGCGTCCGCCCCGCCGGACCGAGCCGGAGCCGGAGAGCGCCCGCGGACGGACCTCCCCCGTCGGGCCGTCGCCCGCGCCGCGCGCCAGGTGCAGGAACTCACCGGCCGCGCGCCCGAAGGCATCGCCTCGCTGGAACGCGACCAGGAGGGGTGGCGGGTGGGCATCGAGGTCCTGGAAACCCGTCGGGTCCCCGACTCCACCGACATCCTCGCCGTTTACCAGGTCGTCCTGGACGAGCGGGGTGGCCTCGTCTCCTACCGCCGTGAACGCCGCTACCACCGCGGCCGCGTCGATCAGGGGGAGACACCATGAACGGCCGGGACTTCGGCCCGCCGCTGCCTGCCGGCTACCGCACGCCGGCCGCCCCGCAGCCGGCCAACCTCGCGGACCTCCTCGAACGGGTCCTCGACAAGGGCATCGTCATCGCGGGGGACATCCGCGTGAACCTGCTGGACATCGAGCTGCTGACGATCAGGATCAGACTCCTCATCGCCTCCGTCGACCGCGCCCGGGAGATGGGGATCGACTGGTGGGAGCACGACCCCAGCCTCTCCTCCGGCCGACGCAGCCTCGCGCTGGAGAACCAGCGCCTGCGCGAGCGAATCGGCGAACTGGAGGACGCGAAGAGCGAACCGGAGCGTCCCGCACCCGGCAGCCGCTCCGACGAGACGCCGCCTCCGTCCACCCGGCGTCACCCACCGCGCACCGGGAGGGAACCGTGACCGCCACCCACCACACCTGGCTCTACGCCATCGTCCCGGCCGACCGGCTCCCCTCTCCCGAGCAGCGGGGTGTCGCGGAGGAGCCCCTCCGCACGCTGGGCGGACCGGACCTCGCCGTCGTGGCCGGCTCGGTGCCACGGGACGACTTCGACCCGGAACCCCTGCACGCCCATCTGGAGGACCCGGTCTGGCTGGAGCGCGCCGTCCGCGCCCACCACAGGGTCGTCGAGTCCCTCGCCCGTGCGGGGGCGGCCCTGCCCTTGCGCTTCGCCACCCTCTACCACGACGACGCCCGGGCGGAGGCGCTCCTGCGCGAGCGCCACGACGAGTTCGCCGAGGCGCTCCGGCGGGTCGAAGGACGGACGGAATGGGGTGTCAAGGCGTACCTCGCCCGCCGGCCGCCCCCGCCTGGGACGGACACCGGCTCCGGGCCCGGCGACCCCACTGGACGTGACCGGCCCGGCACCGCCTACCTGCTGCGCCGCAGGGCCCAGCGGCAGGAGCGCGAGGACACGTCGCGACAGGCGCTGGACGACGCCCGGACGATCCACGCCCGGCTGGCCGGGGTGGCTGTGGCGGCGGCCCTTCACCCGCCGCAGTCCGCCGAGGCCAGCGGACGCGCCGAGGCCATGGTCCTCAACGGCTCCTACCTCCTCGACCACGCCGACCGGCAGCGGTTCGCGGATGCCGTCGCCGCTCTCGCAGCCCGCCACCCCGGTCTCCGGCTGGAGCTGACCGGACCTTGGCCGCCCTACTCGTTCGCCGGTCTCGACGGGCCGGCCGGGCCTCGGGAGGTGCCGTGAACACCCCGGACCGACCGTTCGCGGACCGCTCCGGCGTTCCCGCGCCGGTCGGTGCCGAGCGCGTCGCGCTCGTCGACCTCCTCGACCGCGTGCTGGCGGGCGGTGTGGTCATCGTGGGCGAGATCACCCTCGCCATCGCCGACGTGGACCTGGTCCGGATCAGTCTGCGGGCGTTGGTGGCCTCCGTGCGCTCCGCGACCCGGACCGTCGAAGGCAGCGTGACCGTGCGGCAGGAGCCGCTGCCGTGACCGCGCGCCCGCCCGCCGGTAACTGCGGTCCGGGTCCGCCGGAGGACACGTGCGGGGCCCGGGTCGGGCGACGCGTCGCCGTCGACCCGGAGACGGTGGGGAAGGACCTGGCCTGCCTGGTCCTCACCGTGGTCGAACTGCTCCGCGAGCTCATGGAGCGGCAGGCCCTGCGACGCATCGACGAAGGCGACCTCGACGAGGACCAGGTCGAGGCCCTGGGGCAAACGCTGATGGCCCTGGAGCAGCGGATGGACGAGCTGCGGGAGCACTTCGGCCTCTCGCCCGAGGACCTCGACATCGACCTCGGCCCGCTCGGTCCCCTGCTCGGTTCCGGCCCCTGAGCGGAATGCGGCCGATCGCGACGGAAGGGATTGAGTCCTGGGATCCAGGGCACACGCGGAAGGAGTTCCGAGCAGACGAGGAGGCAGCCGTGGGCGCCGGAAAGAAGATCGCACACACCGCCGAGACCGCGAAGGGCAAGGCCAAGGAGGCAGTCGGCAAGGTGGTCGGGAACGAGCGGCTCACCGTCAAGGGCAAGGCGGAGCAGGTCAAGGGAGACCTCTCCCAGGCGGGTCGGAAGACGAAGGACGCGATGAAGCACTGACCGCGCCCGGCCTGGCCTTGCCGGAGCAGCCCGCCACGGTCACGACCGTGGCGGGCTGCTCCCTGCGCGCCCCGGTGGCCCCGGGGAGCCGGAGTGCGAGCGCTGGCCTTCGCCCGCCGCGCAGTGTCCGTGCCCGCACATTGCCCCCGACACGGACGGCCTTGTGCGCCGTCGGGGCCTGCGGCGGGCCGGACGGATGCCCGTGGTCCTGGCCGCTCCGCTGCCCCAGAAGCGAAGGCTGCTGGAGATCACCGAGCCGGCGCACTCCGCGGCCGCGTCCTCGGGCGCTCGCGGGGATCGGTGCCGCGCGGGGCGGTGACTGCCCCAGGCGAAGGCGGGCGGCCCCGGCGCCGGGGGGAGGGGCAAGCTGGGCCGGGACCGCCACGCGCCTGCGTGTACCCCGCCGGGACGGGCCCACGCGCCCGCCGCCCGACGGGCGCGGACGAGCATCCGGGCGAGGCCGGTGTCGAGGTGCCGGGCTTCGCTGCCGGCCGGTACCAGGTCGGAAGCCGGGTTGGTTGGTCGCGCTGCTCCCCGTCGCCCCGCCGACCGGCTCTTGACCGGCCGGTTACCTGGCCTCCGCGACTGTGGCGGCGGTTCGCGGGTCGAGGGCGGGCGCCGTGATCGAACGTTCCTCGGCGGACCGCTCCCGCGTCGGTTCGTCCGGGTGTTCGAGTTTCGCCTCGCCGAGCTCGACGGCGATCCCGGTGCACTCCCCGCTTCCACGTGGGCGCGGCGTTGACCACGGCCAGGACCCTGGCGCGGCCCGGCCGGCGGCGGGCGGCCCGGGAGACCGACAGTGGTCGGTTCCCGGGCCGCCCGCAGGTGTTTGTCCGGGGGAGTCAGCCGGCCGGGGTGCTGTCCGCGTCCTCGACGAGGCTGTACATCACCGAACGCTGGTCCTTGCGGCGCTCGACGCGGCCCTTCGCGACGAGCGCGCCGAGGGCGTTGCGCACGACCTGCGGGGTGGGCTCGCGGTCCGGGTGTGCCACCAGGAACTCGTCGCGCAGTTCCTTGGCGGTGCGGGGCTCGCCGTGGCCGGCGAGCAGGTGCGTCAGGATGTCGCCCAGCAGCGGGCGTTGCGACGGGGCCTTCACGACGCGTCGGGCCTTGGCGGAGGCCTTCACCGTGGAGCCGGCCGTCGAGCCGGCCCGCGGTGACGGGGTGCGGGCCGCCCGCTTGCGGCGCGACACCTTCGCGGCGGGCACGTCGGTGGGTGCTTCGGCGGGCGTGTCGGCGGGCGCCGGCTCGTCCCGGGTCCGGGCCTGCTCCGGGACGGGCGGCGAGTCCTGGGCCTGCTCCGGGATGGGGGCGGGCTTCGTGTCGTCGCTGTAGCGCTCGGCCACCGACATGATGTCGACGAGGAGCGCTTCCTCCTGCTGGAGCTTCTTGAGTTCGTCGGCGAGCTCCTGCTGCCGGCGGCGGTTCCCCTCGAGATCCGACGCGGCCTGTACGGCGTACCGCGATCGGAGCGAGGCGGCTGTTTGGCTGGTCACGACCGGTCACTCCTGCCTGTGGACGTTGTTGCGCATGGTACCCGTGTCGAGGGCCTGCGCAGGACGCCGAGAGCGAAATGACCGTTCAGGCAGGTGATGTTGACGCACGTGATGGCGTGCGGGAGAACACATGTGTGAGCTGCCGCAGTCTCTGACGGTGACTCATATATGGCATGGCCGACAACGGGGTCCGCCGTTCGGCGATCGTTGGAACGGTCCGTCCGGGCCGGTCGGGGGTTCCGGGCCCCGGGGCGGCGTGGTGGCGCCGGCCCGGGGCCCGATCACGGTTCCCCGGCAGGATCAGCCGTCGTTCTCCGTGGACGGCAGGTATGCGCCGGGGACGTCGTTCGGGGCGTGGATCTCGGACTCGCCCGGGTACGGGGCGGTCCAGTTGTGCGTCTGGTACCAGGTCAGGTGGTCCATCTGCGCCGGGTTCGCGCGGTCCGGCGCGGCGTTCGAGCCGGTGAGGTGCTGCTTCGACTTCCAGGCGTCCCACTGGGCCGCGACGCCCTGCTCCGCCGCCGGCGGCGCGACCGTGGTCGGGGCCGGGGCCGCCGCGCGGTCCTGGACGGCGCCGGGCACGTCGACGCCGCACGCGGGCGGCGTCTTCAGGCCGTCGGTCAGGGACGTCCGGTTGGGCACCGCGGTGAACGGCGTGTAGTCCGGCTTGTCGGTGAAGGCCGTGGTCATCGGACTGGCCGCGCTGTCCTTCTGGTTCATCGGGTGGATCCCGAGGATCTGCTCGATGGTGCGGACCATCGTGATCTGCGAGTAGTAGCGGCTGTCGACGGCCCCGTGCTGCGCCCAGGGGCTGATGATCTGGATCGGGGCGCGGTGGCCGTCCACGTGGTCGAGGCCGGCCTGGGAGTCGTCCTCGACCACGAAGATCGCGGAGTCCTTCCAGTACTCGCTGTGCGAGATCTCGTCGACGACCCTGCCGACCGCGAGGTCGTTGTCGGCGACCTGTGCGGCCGGGCTCGCCGGGCCGCCGGTGTGGTCGCTGGACAGCCACAGCATGTTGAGGTTCGCTGGGCCGTTCTGCTCGAAGTCCTGCTTCCACACCTGGTAGCGGTACTGGTCCGGCACGTCGAGGTCGAACTTCGGGAAGCCGGGCACCGACACGTCGTTGAGCGACGGGATCGGCGAGGACGAGGCGAGGGGGTAGGCGGTGTCCTGCCCGGTCGCGTCCATGGTCTTCGCGTCGCAGTACAGGTTCTGCCAGTTCGCGCCGTCGGGCTTGGTCAGGAACTGGTGGAACTCCCCGAAGTCGCGCACGTCCTGGCCGGCCGCCTGCGCTCCCGTCCACAGGAAGCCCGACCGCTGGTGGCCGAGGGCGTCGTCCTCGGTGTCGTAGCTGCGCTGGTACTCGCCCGCGGAGGACTCGGTGTACTCCGGGTCGTCGGCCTGCATCAGCCAGTTGTGGCCCTCGGCGGAGTTCGTGCCGATGTCGTAGGTGTTGTCGTAGAGCCCGAACTGCTCGGCCAGCGCGTGCTGGTTGGGCGTCACGTTCGCGCCGAACTGCGCCAGCTTCGGGTCGCCGTTGCCCTTCGCCAGGTCGCCGAAGAGCTGGTCGTAGGTCCGGTTCTCCTTGACGATCAGGAACACGTGCTTGATCGGCGACGGGTCGCCGATCCGGGCCGGCACCGGCACCGGCTCGGCCTTGTGCCGGCCGGCCGTCTCGACCGCGCCGCTGGTCCAGCCGTTCTGCCGGAAGACCTGGTCGGTCCGGTCCCGGATCTCCCGGTCGCCCGGCAGTGTGAACTGCGTGACGCTCGACGTCGTGTCGTGGGTGTTGTGCGCGCCGGTGGAGTTGGGCCGCCGCGCGTCGATGCCACGGGTGTTGGAGACGACCACCTTCGAGCCGACGGTGGTGATCCCGGTCGGGAGGTAGTCGGTGGGCAGGAGGCCGACGTAGCCGACCGGCTCCTGCGCAGTGGTGTAGCGGTAGACGGCCACCGCGTTGGCGCGGCCGAGGGTGACCAGCAGGTGCCCGTCGTCGGTGAGCGTCACCGCGGTGGGTTCGTAGCCCACCGAGGCCTCCGGCCACGGCTTGGTGGAGATGGTCTGCACGACCCGGTCGTGCGCGGTGTCGACGACCGACACCTCGTCGGTGCCGGTGTCGGCGACGAACAGCACCCCGTTCCCGGCGTACAGCGCCGTCGGGTGCAGGCCGACGTCGACGGAGCCGACGGCGGCGGCCGGGTCCGCGAGGTCGATCACGCTGACGGTGCCCGTCGTCGTGGCGCCGGTGGCCGGGTCGGCCGGCACCTGCGTGCCGTAGGAGTTGAGCGTGTCGTCGTCGCCGGTGGCCGCGCGCCCGCCCTCGTTGCCGACGTACAGCTTGTGGCCGGCCTGCACGACGGCGCGCGGCGCGTTGCCGACCGTCCAGCTCCGCTCGATCGCGCCGGTCGCCGCGTTGAGCGCGACCACCCGGTTCTGCCCGTTGACCGCCGCGTACACCGTCGAGCCGTCGGCGGAGAACACCGCGCCGGACGCGAGCGCGTGCTTGGCGCCGTCGGCCGGGATCGGCACCTTCACCGGGTTGGACAGGGAACCGTCGGCGTTCACGGTGAACCGGGTGTAGCCGTCGAGCTGACCCAGCCACAGCTGCGAGCCGTCCGGCGAGTACACCGGCGCCTCCTGGCCGACCGAGCCGTCGGTCAGGTGCAGGTCGTCCGCCTTCGCGGTGCCGACGCGCTGCTGCACCCGCCCGTTCTTCAGGTCCACGACGACGAGCGACGCGTCGCCGTCGGCGACCGTGGCGGCCAGGTGGCCGCCGTCCGGGCTGACGCGGGACGCCATGATCTTGCCGTCGTCGACGACGAGCCGGCTGCCGAAGGGGGCGATGTACTGGTCGCTGGAGATGACCTGGCCGTTGGCGGTGACCTGGCCGACCTGGTCGGTGCCGAACTGGTGGGTGGTCGCGAAAGCCGTGCCCGTGGCCACGGCCACCGCCGTGATGCACGCCGTGGCGAGCGTGGCGCGGCGGCCCATGTGCCGGCCGAGAAGGGCGGAGTGCTCCTTCTGGACGCGGCGACGACGCGTTACCTGCATGGCGTCATTCCTTCGTTGGGGTCGTCGGGTTGGTGGGGTGCGTTCGGTGCCTGCCGTGGGTGTGGTGCGTTCGGTGCGCCGGGTGCGTTCAGTCCGGCGAGGAGGCGAGCAGCTCGACCTGGCCGTCGAACTGCCACAGCGGGTTCGGCGCGTCCCCGGTCGGGGTGTGCACCAGGAAGTAGCCGTTCACCTCCTTCGGCCCGTCGCCGTCGGCCATCAGCCGCCCGTCCGGGGCGACGTCGAGCTGGTAGACCGCCGTCCCCGGCGCGGTCACGCCGGGCAGGTGCCAGGTGACGACGCAGCGCCAGTCGTTGCCCGGCCCCTGCGGGTCGACGTGGCCGTCCCCCCGCTCGCACGCTGCCGCGACCCGCAGCTGTTCCTCGGTGACGGCGGGACGGTGCAGCTGCTCGGTCTGCAGCCGGTACAGGTGCGCGAAGACGGTGGAGACCGACCGCTGCACCTTCGCCTGCGTGATCCCCGAGCCGGTCGAGGGCGTGGCCACGGCGACGGCCGCGAAGGTCAGCGCGAGCAGCCCGGCCGGCGGCAGCACCCCGAAGGCGAGCGCGCGGCGCTCCGCGCCGTCCTCGCTGCCGTTGGTGAAGTCCCGCCGTACGAACAGCAGGTAGGCCGCGGCGGTCGCCACCGTGACCCACGCCAGGCTGACCGCGACGGAGATCAGCAGCTCGTCGAGCCGTACGGGGGCGGCGAACAGCCCGTTCCAGGAGACGAAGGCGTAGCCGGGCAGTGCGAGGCGCAGAGCCACCGGCAGCGGCAGCATCTGCGCGAGCTGCATCGCGACGGCCGTCAGCGCGGGGACGAGCAGCCCCATCGGCGAGCGCCCCAGGAGGACGGAGCCGAGCAGCCCGATCGCCGCCAGCGCGAGCGTGGGCGCCAGCGCGCACGCCCATGCGAGCAGCACGCTCCCGGCCGCGTCGGACGGCGACAGCAGGTGCCCGTCGACCCCGACCAGCGGCCCGTTCCCGACCGCCGCCAGCCCGCCCACCGTGCCGGAGGCCACCAGCCCGGCCACCAGCAGCACGATCACGGTGCCGCTCGCCAGCGCCTTCGCCGCGAAGATCCGCCGCGGCGAGCGGATCGCCACCAGCAGGTGGCGCCAGGTTCCGAGCCGGTCCTCGGCGGCGAACACGTCGCCGGCGACCACCGAGGTCAGCAGCGGCAGCGCCCAGGAGCCCGAGAAGCCCAGCACCACCAGCGGGCCGGCCCAGCCGGTGGCGTGCATCCACCGGCCGAACAGCGTGTCGGACGGCAGCGTGCCCTGCCGGGCCACCGCGGCGACGAACAGCCCCGGCAAGGTCCAACAGGCCAGCACCAGCAGCCGGATCCGCCACTGCGAGACGAGCTTGACCACCTCGAAGCGGTACACGCGGCCCACCGGCACCCGGCGCGTCCCGGGCGTCACGCCGGTGCCTGCCAGTGCCGTGCTCATCGCGCACCCTCCTGCCGCTGATCGGTCAGCGCGAGGAACGCGGCCTCCAACGGCGCCACCACGGGGGCGACCTCGCGCACCCCCACGCCCGCGTGCACGAGCGCGCCCACCAACTGCTCGACAGCGGGCGCCGACGCGCGCACGACCAGCGATCCGGCCCCGCGCCGCGCCGCGGCTTCCTCCACCGCCCGCACCCCTGTGGTTTCGTCGGCCACCCTCCGCGCGGCCTGCGGATCGGAGGTGAGCAGGCGGTAGTCGAGCTCGGGGCTGTCGGCCGCCAGCTTCTCCATCGGGCCGGAGAAGCGGACCCGCCCGGTCGCGAGGATCGTGACCTCGGAACACAGCGCTTCGAGGTCGTCCATACGGTGACTGGAGAGCACGACGGCCACGCCGTCGTCGGCGAGCCGCCGCAGCGCCGCGTACACGTGCTGCTTGCCCGCCGGGTCCAGGCCGTTGGACGGCTCGTCGAGCACCAGCAGGCGCGGATCCGTGAGCAGCGCCGCGGCCAGCCCGAGCCGCTGCCGCATGCCCAGCGAGAACCCGCGCACGCGGTCGTCGGCGACGTCCGTCAGCCCGACCTCGGCCAGCGCGTCGTCGATCCGCCCCGCCCGCGTGTCCTGGCCGCGCAGCGCCGCGAGTGCGGCCAGGTTCTTCCGTGCGGTGAGCGACGGGTACAGCCCGGGCCCGTCCACGAATCCGGCCACCCCGTGCGGTGCTGCCAGGGCCCGGCCGACCGGAACGCCCAGCACCTCCAACTCGCCCCCGTCGGCGACGGCCAGGCCGAGCAGCAGCCCGAGCAGCGTCGTCTTCCCGGCACCGTTCGGTCCGGCCAGCCCGTGGATCCGTCCGGGCGCCAGGTCCAGCCCGACCCCGTCGAGCGCCACGACGTCACCGAAGCACTTCGTCAAACCGCGTGCGCGTACGGCAGGTTGTGTGTCGTCCATGGCCCCTTCTCGCAGTCTCCCAGGGACCGTAGAGGGCCGGCGGGGCGGCGTCAGGATCGCGCGGTTGAACGGTGATGGAACAGCAGTCGGACGGGCCTGCGGTGACGCGCGGCTCGTCCTGCGGCCCGGGAGCTCGGACGTCAGGCCAGGCGTTCGCGGTCAGGGCGGCACCGGCCCCGACCGCGAACGCCTCGCGCGTTGTGCTTCAGATCCCGAAGGGCGCCGCCCAGCGGACCGTCCCGGACGGCAGCGGGTGGCGCGCCCCGCCGCCGGGAGGGCGGATCACGCGGCACCGGTCTCCGGGAGCTCCCACCGGCCGGTCAACCCCAGTACCCCGTGTGCACCGCGGCGGCCTCCTCGAAGAGGTGCGGCCCCGAGACCTCCACGGTGTTGCCGCCGGCCGCGAAGACCTCGCGGCACGGCAGGGTGAGCACCGGTTCGTCCGGGTCCGCTCCCGCGATGACGTTCAGCTCGGTCGCGGCGAGGGCGTAGACGACCCGCCGGATGCCGCTCCAGTAGATCGCGCCGGCGCACATCGCGCACGGCTCGGTGCTCGTGTACAGGGTGGCCGTGGCGAGCTGTGCCGGGGCCAGGTGCCGGGAGGCCTGCCGGACCAGATTGGTCTCCGCGTGGGCGGTGACGTCGTGGTCCGACAGCACGGTGTTCTCGGCGGTGAGCAGGACGCCGCCGGAGGGGTCGGTCAGCAGGGCGCCGAACGGATGGTTGCCGTGCGCCCGTGCGGAGGCCGCGAGTTCGATGGCCGCGAGCAGGTGGGTGCGGGTCTGATCAGCCATGACGGGTCTCCTCCGGGCGGTGCGAATGGCGAAGTCAAACGTACAGCGCGAGGAGGCCGCCGAGCCGGACAGGGACACGGCGACACCCGCTGCTCAGGGGTGCATCCGCGCCCCCTTGAGGACCTTGTCCACGGCGTTCCGGGGCCCGTGGACCACCATCCCCACCAGATCGAGCCGGTCGGTGCCCACGGCCCGGACGGCCGCGCGATTGTCGCGGTCGTTGCCCGTGGCGAAGAGGTCCGAGGTGAACACGGCGCTGTGGAGCGAGCGGGCCAGGGCGCGCCGGTGGGCGGCGGCAAGGACCTCCTTCGTCCCTTCGAAGACCAGCACGGGCTGGCGGAACATCGGCAGGTACCCGGTGCCGTCGGCGTCCTCGTACGGCTCGCCGATCACCTCGGGCGACGCCGTGCCGAGCCCGCTGACCACGAAGGCGGTCACGTTGAGCCGCTGCCAGGGTTCGAGGTCCTCGCGCAGCAGGACGGCGATCTTGGTGTCGAAGCGGACCGGAGCGTCCGTCTGATCGGTTCTCATGCAGTGAGACTGCGGGGCGCGCGGCCCCGCCGTCTTGTACGTTCCTTGCATGGCGCCGCAGCAGGAGGTCTCCGCTTGGCGCCCGGCCGTCCCGGGCGTCGTGGAGGTCCTGCACGCCCACTTCACCGAGCACGCCTACCCGATGCACGTCCATGACGCCTGGACCGTGCTGATCGTCGACGACGGCGCGGTCCGCTACGACCTGGACCGCCACGAGCGCGGCACCCCGGACGGCACCGTCAGCCTGCTGCCGCCCCAGGTCCCGCACAACGGCTCGCCCGCCACCGCCCACGGCTTCCGCAAGCGGGTGCTCTACCTCGACATGACGCAGCTGGACGCGCGCTTCATCGGCCCGGCGGTCGACGGCCCCGACCTCGACGACCCCGTGCTGCGCCGACGCGTCGGACAGCTGCACACGGCCCTCGCCGGTCCCGGGGACGAACTCGAGGCGGAGAGCCGCCTGGCGTTCATCGGCGAGCGCCTGCGCGAACGCCTCCGCCCCCGGCTCGCCGTCCCCCACGGCACGCCCGAGCGCGGTGTCGCCCGCGACCTGCGCGACCTCCTCGACGTGCGGCTGCCCGGGACCACGACGCTGGACCAGGCCGCCCGTCTCCTCCACGCCCACCCCACGCACCTGGTCCGCGCCTTCAGCACCGCCTACGGCATCGCGCCCCACCAGTACGTGATGTCCCGCCGCGTCGACCTCGCCCGCCGCCTCCTCCTCGACGGCCGACCGCCCGGCGAGGTCGCGCCCGCCGCCGGCTTCTACGACCAGCCTCACCTCACCCGCCACTTCAAGCGCGTCCTCGGCACCACCCCGGGCCGCTACACCCGCGCGGGGCGCGCCGGCTGAACGTTCGTCCATCGAACTCACGGGAAACGCTTCGCGATCGCCGCCGCGATCGCGTCCGGTGCGTGTTCCTGAATGAAGTGCCGCGCGCACGGCAGCTCGACTACGTCGAGATCGGTGAAGGTCGCACGCATTCGTGGAATACAGGCGTTCGGGCGGAACACCATCTCCCGCATCGCCGTTGCCTCAGCTCGCGAAGTCCTGTTCGGTCGGCAGGCGGCAGACCGGATCAGATTTCAAGAAATCAACTGACTTACGCTTAGGGGTCATTTAACGTTACAGATATTGACGTGTCCAGCGCCGAGCGGGAGGGTGACAGCCAGGCGGTGCAGTCCGCGCCGTCGACCCGCCCCCACCGCCCCCGGAGCCCCCGTGATCACTCGCCGGACCATGCTCGGCGCCTCCGTCGCGGCCCTGACCGCGCCTGCGCTGTTCGCTCTGTCGCAGACCGCCGACGGCAGCACCACCCCGCAGCGGCTCGACGTCGACCTGGTCAACACCGTGCCCTCCCAGCCGGTTTACGCCTACGTCCTCGGCCTCGACCCGGCCCAGGGCAACAGCTGGGCCTTCCTGCGATCCGACGGCAGCACGCTCTACCACCCGCCCTCCCCCAGCGCCCCGGGCGCGCCGCTCGGCGCCGACTGCGCCATCGCGCTGGGCTCCCCCGACGCCACCCCGCGGCGGATCCGACTGCCGTACCTCTCCAGCGGACGGATCTACTTCTCCGTCGGCCGCGAGCTGGTCTTCCTGATCAACCCGGGTCCGGGCATCGCGCTGCCCTCGGTGAGCAACCCGAGCGACCCCAACATCGGCACCTCATACGGATTCTGCGAATTCACCTACGGGCCGGACCAGCTGTACGCCAACATCAGCTACGTCGACTTCGCCGCCGTCCCGATCGCGTTCGACCTGACTGCCGGCGACGGCCGACAGAGCGTCAGCGGCCTGCCCGCCGGCGGCCTGGAATCCGCCGCGAACGCGCTGCGCACGCAGGCCGCCCGGGACGGCGGCGACTGGGACCGGCTGATCGTCCCGGACTCCGCCGGCCGGACTCTGCGCATCCTCAGCCCCAACACGGTGGTCAGCGCCCACCCGACGCTGTTCAACGGCTATCTCGACAGCTACCTCGCCGCCGTGTGGCAGAAGTACCAGAGCACCGACCTGGTGATCGACACCCAGGCCGGCTGGGGCACCGTCACCGGCCGGGTCAGCAACGGCGTGCTCACCTTCCCCGGCGTCGGCGGCTTCGCCAAGCCCTCCACCGCCGCCGTCTTCAACTGCAGCTCGGCGCCGTTCACCACCGGCAACGACCTGATGGGCAACCTGAGCGCGCGACTCGCCGCCGCGCTCAACCGCACCACCCTGCTGGACGATCCGCACCAGCCGACCGGCGAGGACCCGGCCGCTTTCTACACCGCCGCGCGCACCAACCACTACGCCCGCATCCTGCACGCGACCAACCCCGATCACCTCGGCTACGCGTTCCCGTACGACGACGTCCATCCGGCCGGCGTGGACGTCGAGGGCAAGGTGCAGTCGGCGAACCCGACCCTGCTGTCCGTCACCATCGGAGGCACGCACGGCCCGGCCGGCCCCGGGCCGTCGCCGCAACCCGGCGGCGGGACGAGCGCGTTCGGCACCATCCGGGCCGAGTCCTACAGCTCGCAGTCCGGCACCGCGCCCGAGGCCTGCGGCGACACCGGCGGCGGACGGGACATCGGCTGGATCGCCAACGGCGACTGGCTCGGCTACGCCGGCGTGGACTTCGGCAGCTCCGGCGCGACCCGGTTCCAGGCCCGGGTCGCCTCCGGCGCCGCGCCCGGGGTCAGCGGGCTGGTCCAGGTGCGGCTGGACAGCCCGACCGCCGCACCCGTCGGCAGCTTCGCCGTCGCCAACACCGGTGGCTGGCAGAGCTGGCGGACGGTGCCCACAGACATCGCCCGGACCACCGGCACGCACACCGTGTACCTCACCTTCGCCAGCGGACAGGGCGCTGACTTCGTCAACCTCAACTGGTTCACGTTCGGTTAGGCGGTTTCGCCTGCTGTCCCGGGTGCACATCAGGGGCAGCAGGTCCGTGCCCGCGCTGCGCCGGGTGGCGGCGGTCGCCCTCGCCGCCGCCCGGTCGAGCGCGTGGTCCGGTTCCAGGCCCTCATGCTGTCGTCGCTCCGGCCACCCGGATCACTTCGGACCCAGGACACCTCCAAGCAGCTGCCGAATCGACGGCTCGACGACACCCGAGGAGCGGATTTGCCCTGCCGCACCTGGCCGTTGACGATCAAGTCGCGGATGATTTCACCGGCCGCGGGGGCCTGGCACAGGCCCTGGCCGGAGAATCGGCCGCCCACAGGAACGGGCGGACGGGGTGAGCGCCGATGAGGGTGGTGTTGTCCGGGGTGGCGTCGAAGGCTCCGCTCCAGCCCCGGTACAAGCCGATGCCGTCCAGGGCGGGGTAGAGGGTTCCGAGCTGCTGGGCAACGCGTGTGAACCATGCGGTTCGACCTTCGCCGGGCCGGGGGCGTCCCATGGAGGCCACGTCACGCGACCACGGTCCTGCGGCACACACGATGTTGTCGGCCAGGATGTCGCCCGCGGGTGCGGTGACGCGCCCGGCGGTGTTGATGGCGGTCACGGGGGTGTGGGTGACCAGGTGCGCGCCGGCTTCCCCCGCCCACGCCGAGCCGTTGATCCGGGCCGAAGCGCGGCGCTGCCGTCGCCCGCAGGCCTGCCGCGTCCGGTTGGCGAGCAACGTGGCCGCGTCGGCCGTCGTCGCCCGGTGGCGGAAAATCGCGTGTGGCGCCATTCGTTCGTCCAGGAAACATCTAGCATGCGGTGGTGCCGACGACACCGTCGGTCACCGTCTCGTGTTGGGAGCCACCATGCGCCACCGCCTGCTCCGCGTCGCCCTCGCCTCCGCCGCCGCCCTCGGCCTCGCCGTCGCGGCCGCCCCCGCCGTCCACGCGGACCCGGCGGCGCCCGCGGCCGCCCACTGCCCCAAGGGCCACCTCTGCCTCTTCGAAGGCCCGCACCAGACCGGCCGCATCCTGCTCGACGAGGACGCCCACATCACCAAGGACGGCTTCAACCTGCGCGAGCTCGACGACATCGAGCCGCCGATCCACCCGCGCTCCGCCGTCAACCCGCTCCCGGACGACTTCGGGTGCATCATCCGCCTGAACGACCGGCCCAACTTCGGCGGGGACGAGCAGGAGCTCACCGGCTTCGGCAAGCACGAGCTCGACGGCCGCCGGGTCGCCTCACTGACGCCCGACTGCGGCTGACGTCCCGGCCGGCTTCGGAACTGCTCGTCCAGCGGTCCCGCAGGGTTCAACGGAGCGGGCCGCGCGGGATGGCGAAGTCGGTCAGGCGGGCTGACGACGAGCCCAACTCATCCCACTCGACGACCAGTTCCATTACCGCGAGGCCGCTGGTCGGGAACTTCTCCCGGACACGGTCGAGCATGTCGCCGCCCGGGTCGGCGGCCAGGTCGAGGATCAGGTCCTCCAGGGCCGGGTTGTGGCCGATCAGGAGGACGGTCGATGCCCGGCGCCCCCGTTCGTGCAGCACCCGGACGAGGCCGCCGGCATCGGCGCCGTACACCCGGGGATCGAATGTCGCCGTGGGTGCCCCCGGCAGCTCGGCGGCTGCCAGCTTCCACGTCTCGCGCGCCCGCCGTGCGGGCGAGCACACGACGGCGTCCGGCAGCAGCCCCCGGTCGCGCAGCCACCGGCCGGCCTCGGGCGCATCGCGCCGCCCGCGCGGGCCCAACGGCCGTTCCTCGTCCGGCACGCCCGCCGGCCATGCGGACTTCGCGTGGCGCAGCACGATCAGCGTGCGGTGCGGCGGGGGCGTGGTCGTGTTGCTCATGCCTCCAACCTGCCACAGACCGGGCCGACGGGACGGACGGCGTCCGGCTGCGGGCAGATCCAGCAGTAGAGGCGCCGCTCACGGGCGACGGCTCGCCGCGCCACCGCTACTACGAGCTCGCGGACCGCCGGATCGCCGAACTGATGGAGAGCCTGGCCGCCCTCGCCCCCGCCCAGCCCGTGGCCCGCACTCTCCGCGCCAACAACCGCACCGAGGCGCTGCGCCGGGCACGCGTCTGCTTCGACCACGCCGCCGGGCGGTTCGGCGTCGCCGTCGCCGAGGCCCTGCTGGACAGCGGCGCGCTCGTTCCCGCGGGCGGGCCGGAGGCGGGGCCCGCGGACGCGGAACACCCGTACCGGCTCGGCCCGGCCGCCGTACCGGTGCTGACCGGCCTCGGTGTGCCGGAGAGCCACCTCACCGACGACCGGCGCCGCCTAGGAGGCCCCTGCAAGGACGACCACTGGTCACTTGTGCTCGGGGCTGCTGATTGTGCCGAGCACGTACTCGCCTCATTCTCAGGGCTCGCTCGGTACCAACGGGCTGGCAGCGGGGTTCCCCGCCGCCGCCGGCTCGGCGTAGGACGGCAGTTCGCGCATCCGGCGCAGCGGTGACAGGAAAACGGGCAGGAAAGTGAGTGACCGGCCGACCGCCCCGACAAGCAGTGTGCCGCGGACGCCGATCGTCGAGCCGAGCAGGCCGCCGAGCAGCGCCCCGAAGGGCATCGCACCCCAGACCAGGAACCGCATCGTCGCGTTCATCCGGCCGAGCAGCCCGGGCGGGCACAGCGCCTGCCGGAAGCTGACCTGGTTGATGTTGTAGACCACGATGCCCATCCACATCACGATCTGCGCGACTGCAAGCAGCCCCACCGTCCAGTCGCGCTGCACGAACGGGGTGACCAGCGCGCAGGGTCCGGCGACCGCGCTCGCGATCCAGATGGCCGGGCCCTGGCCGATTCTCGCCGCGAACCGTCCGGCCACCAGTGCACCAATCAGGCCACCCACCGCCGCGGTCGAGGTGAGCAGGCCGATGACGCCCGGCGAGAGGTGCAGTTGGCGGGCGAGCAGCACGTAGAAGGCGGCAGAGATCACCGAACCGAAGAGGTTGGCCGAGCTGGTGCACATGGCGATGGCGCGGAGCGTCCGGTTGCCGAGCACGAACCGCAGACCGTCGCGGATCTCCCGGAGCAGGTTGGGGTCGGGGCTGGGCTCGGGGCGCGGCGGCCGGACCTCGATCCGTTTCACCCACGCGGCCGACCACAGGAAGCTCACCGCGTCGACGGTCATCGCGTAGGGCGCGGTGAGCGCCTGGATCAGCGCGCCGCCGATGCTCGGGCCCGCGATCTGGCTGACCGACTCGCTGGCCTGGAGCTTCGCGTTGCCTTCGACCAGTAGCTCCCGGTCGATCAGCTGGGGCAGGTAGGACTGGTAGGCCACGTCGAAGAAGACCGTGCTCACCCCGGTGACGAGCGCGACCGCGTACAACTGCTCGATCGTCAGCATCCCGAGGAGCTGAGCCAGCGGGACCCAGGCCAACAGGGCGGCCCGAACAAGGTCGTTGACGATCAGCACCCGACGGAAGCGCATCCGCTCCACCCACGCGCCGGCCGGCAAGCCCACGGTCACGAACGCCGCGGTCTCGCACGCTGCCAGCACCCCGACCTGCCAGGTGCTGGCGTGCAGCACCAGGATGGCGACGAGCGGAAGGGCCAACTCGCTGACGGTCGTGCCGAACTGACTGACCGTCTCACCGGCCCACAGCCGACGGAAGTCGGCGTGCCGCCACAGTCCGCCGCGGTTGGCCAGTCGGTCGGGCGAGGGCTCGGGAGCGGTCATGGGGCTACCATGGAAGAGTGATTGGGATTTGTCAATCACTCTTCCTCCCGACCCATCGGTAGACTCCCGACCATGACCGAACGCCGGCTGGCGAGCGATGCGGAGGCGAAGGCGCTCGCCTCCGCGCTCCGCCTGCGCATCCTGCGCATCTGTCTCGGTGAGGCCCACACCAACAAGGAGATCGCGGCGATCCTCGGCCGCGATCCCGCCAGCGTGCTGCACCACACCAGGACCCTCGTGCGCACCGGTTTTCTGGAGGCCCAGGAGGAGCAGCGCGGCGCGCGTGGCGCACGGGAGATTCCCTATCTGGCGACGCGGAAGTCCTGGCAGATCGATGCGGCCGCCCAGGACCGGTCGATGCTCGACGCGTTCCTGGAGGAGCTGGCCCTGGCCCCCGCGGCCGAGGTCGACAGCACCAGGCTCGGGCTGCGCCTGCCGCCGGCGGAGATGGAGGAGTTCCAGACCCGGCTCCGCGCCCTGCTCGAGGAGTTCGCCGCCCGCCCGGACGACCCGACGGCGCCCGCCTGGTCGCTCTTCATGGTGGTGCACCCCGACCCGAACCGGCCCTGACGATCCGACCCGGCCGCCCTCACCGCCCGCGCAGCCGCCGCACCAGGTCGCGGGCGGCCTGCGGCCAGTCCGGGTACTCGAAGGCGAAGCCCGCGTCCAGCAGTTTGGTCGGTACGACGCGGCGGCTCTTCAGGAGCAGCTCGGTCTCCGAGCGCAGCGCGAAGGCGCCGAGCTCGGCCATCCAGCGCGTGGCGGGCAGGGCCAGCGGCATGCCCCAGGCCGCCCGCAGGTCGCGCATGAACTCGCGCTGGGGCAGCGGCTGCGGGGCGGCGAGGTTGACCGGGCCGGCGAGGTCGTCCCGGGCGGTGAGGAACTCGACGGCGCGGACGAAGTCCCGCTCGTGGATCCACGACACGTACTGCGCGCCGCCCGCGATCGGCCCGCCGGCGCCGAGCCGGGCCAGCCAGGAGAGCGAGTCGAACGCGCCTGCGCGCTCGGGCCCGAGGACGGCGGCGGTGCGCAGCGCGAGGCGGCGGGTGTGCGGGGTGTCGGCCTCGGCCTGGGCGTCCTCCCACGCCCGCGCGATGTCGATGCTGTACCGCCAGGATGCCGGGGCGTCGGGTTCGGCGCCGCCGATCAGGCCGTCGAGTTCGTCGTTGGGCGCGTCGTGGCGGTGGGCGTAGACGGTGGCGGTGCTCATCTGGAGCCAGACGGCCGGTGGGCGGCGGGCGGCGGCGATCGCCCGGCCGACGGCCCGGGTGGAGAGCACCCGGGAGTCCATCATCGCCCGCCGGTTCTCTTCCGTGTAGCGGCAGTTGACGCTGCGCCCGGCGAGGTTGAGCACCACGTCGCTGCCGTCGACCTCCGTCGCCCAGGCCCCGAGGTGCCGGCCGTCCCACCAGACCTGGCGGGGCCCGGCGGGCCGGCGGCTGAGGACGACGACGTGGTGTCCGGCGGCCGTCAGACGGCGGTCGAGCAGGGTGCCGAGCGCGCCGGAGCCACCGGGAATGACGATCTTCATGGGTTCCCCCCTCATCTCCGGCTTCGAGCCTAGCGCCTCAATTGAACGCGTTCAAATGCGTCGCACCGAAGGATTGGCCGTTCACTTCCGATAGCCGGGGCCGTATAGTCGGTTCCGGCTACTAGGGACCTACTAGGGATCGGTGAGTGATCGTCGATGGCGAAGCGAAAGATCTCCAACACGCTGGCGCTGGCCGTGCTGGGCCTGCTGCAGGAGCAGCCGATGCACCCGTACGAGATGGGGTCCACCCTGCGGGAACGGCACAAGGACAGCAGCTTCAAGGTCAACTCCGGGTCGCTGTACGACACGGTCGAGTCGCTCGTGCGGCACGGCTGGATCGAGCCGGTGGAGACGGCGCGCGACGGCCGGCGGCCGGAGCGCACCGTGTACGCGGTGACCGGACTGGGCCAGGGCGAGTTCGTCCGCTGGATCGACGAACTGCTGCGCACGCCCGTCGCCGAGTACCCGAAGTTCATGGCCGCGGTGTCCTACCTCGGCGCGCTCGGCCCTGACAGGGCGGCGGAGGCGCTGTCCGAACGGGCCGAGCACCTGGCCCGGCGGATCGAGGAGACGGGCGCGGTGCTGGCCGACACGGTCGGCTCCGGGGCCGTCCCCCGGCTGTTCATGATCGAGGTCGAGTGCGCGCTGCACGCCTGGGAGGCCGAACTGGCCTGGACACGGCGGACGATCGCCGAGATCCGCAACGGCGGCCTCGCCTGGCCCAAGGGCGAGCGAACCGAAGAGGGCTGGACCTGGTCCGACCCGACGGAGGAGAAGGGAACCACCCGATGACCGAGGTGTTAATCGCAGGAGCCGGCCCGGCCGGGCTGCTGCTCGCGAGCGAGCTCCGGCTCGCCGGTGTCGACACGATCGTGCTCGAACGCCACCCGCGGCGGCCGGACTTCTGCCGCGGCTTCAACCTCAACGCCCGCGCCCTGGACCTGCTGGCCAGGCGCGGCCTCGCAGAGCGGCTGATCGCCGAAGGTCGGCAGGTCCCGCAGGCCGCGTTCTCCGGCCTGCCGGTGACGCTCACCCTCGCGGGCGCGCACAGCGGCCACCCGTACTCGCTGGGCATCCCGCAGACCCGGGTCGAGGAGATCCTGGAGCAGCACGCCCTCGACCTGGGCGCCGACATCCGGCGCGGACACGAACTGCGCTCCCTGGAACAGGACTTCGAGTCCGTCACCGCCACCGTGTCCGCCGACGGCGGCGAGTACCGCGTCCGGTCCGCGTATCTGGTCGGGTGCGACGGCGGCCGCAGCACCGTCCGCAAACGGGCCGGCATCGACTTCCCCGGCACGGCGGCGACCCGCTTCTCCCTCCTCGGCGACGTCGAACTCGCCGACCCGCAGGCGCTGCCGTTCGGTGTGACCAGCGGTCCCGGCGGGAGCGTGTTCGCGATACCCCGCCCGGGCTACGTCCGGATCATCACCACCGACCGGCAGCCTCCCGCCGACCAGGACACCCCGGTCACCCTGGACCGGCTGCAGACCGCCGTCGACGAGGCGCTCGGCCGCCACGTGGAACTGCGCGCCCCGCGCTGGCTGACCCGCTTCGGCAACGCCGCCCGGCAGGCGGCCGAGTACGTCCGGGGCAGGATCGTCCTCGCCGGGGACGCCGCGCACATCCATCCGCCGGCCGGCGCGATCGGCGTCAACCTCGCCCTGGACGACGCGTTCAACCTCGGCTGGAAACTCGCCGCCACCGTCCGCGGCACCGCGCCGGCGCACCTGCTCGACAGCTACCACGCCGAACGCCACGCCGCCGGCGCGCGCGTACTCGCCAACACCCGGGCCCAGGTACTGCTGGGCGAGCTGGGTGAGCTGGGTGGATTCGGCGAATTCGGCGATCGCTTCGGCCCGCTCACCGACCTGCTCACCCGCGTCGCCCGCCACCCCGCGGGCAACCGCGCCCTTGCCGAGACCGTCACCGGGCTGGACACCCGCTACGAGACGCTCCCCGACACCGGCCACCCCTGGTTGGGCCGCCTCGCGCCCGATCTCGCCCTGACCACGGGCGACGGCCGTACCCGCCTCAGCGAGCTGCTTGCCCCGGGGCGCGGCGTCCTGCTCGACCTGACGGGAGGAACCGACATCCGCGAGTCGGCCGCAGGATGGGAGGACCGCGTGGACCTCGTCACCGCGACCTGCCCTGACCACCCCGACATCCGCGCCGTCCTCCTCCGGCCCGACGGCCACACCGCCTGGCTGCGCACCGCCGAGGACGGTGGCGATCCCGATGGGCTCCACCAGGCGCTCCAGCACTGGTACGGAGCAGCCTGATCGTCGACTGATCGGGCGGCCTCCGCCTCTGCGATGCCGCTCGCGACGGCCGGGGCGAACCGACGGCGACTGACCGCAGGGCCGTTCACGCCGCCGCGTCGACGAGGGCCTGGAGCAGGCGCTGCGGGTCCTCGGCGACGCGGTTGCAGACGTAGAGCCACCACTCCGTGCCGAAGACGACGTACTCGCGGGTGGGGTGGCCGCGTTCGGCCATGGCGGCGAGGCGGTCGGGGCCGAGGCCGAGGAGGGTCTCGAACTCCCAGGGGGCGGCTTCGTGGCCCTTCCCGCCGAGGTGCCGGTCGATGCGGTCGCTCAACTCCCGGTCGTGGGTGGCGAAGGAACACGGGTGGCCCGCGTCGGCCGGCTGCTGCGCGTACGTCAGGTAGACGGAGGCGAGGGCCGGGTCCTCGCGGCGGAGGGCGACAGCCGCATCGGCCCGTCGAGGCGCCATCGAGTTGAACGTGTTCAAAGACGTGCGCCATGATGAGGGCGAGCGGGTGCCCGGCGGCCGGTTCGGCGGCGCCGGGTGCATCCGTGCGGGTCCGTTGTGCCCGGAGTCGGTCGGGTGTTCCCGGTCGGACGGGGGAGAGAGGGGGAGTCGTGACACCGTTGCTGCAGAGGCTGAGCGCCGGGGCGGTGGCGCTGATGTGGGGCTACGAAGGCCTGTGGTGCAAGGTCTGGCCGGGCCGGGCGGACCAGCGGGCCATCGTGGAGGGGGTGCCACTGCTGCCTGCGGGGGCGGTGACGCCGCTGCTGCTGGCCATCGGGCTGGCCGAACTGGCGCTGGGCGCCTGGGTGTTGAGCGGGTACCGGCCCCGGGTTGCGGCGGTCGTGCAGACCGTGCTGGTGGTCGGCTTCAACACCGGGGGACTGCTGTTCGGCGCCGACCGGATCCCCGAGCCCGGCCGACTGGTCGTCCAGGACCTCGCCTTCCTGGCGCTGATCTGGGCGGTCGCCACCGCGCGCCACCGCCCTGCCCGCGTGATCGGGGCCGCCGCGTGAGCACCGCGACGCCCTGGGCCGACGGACGACTGCTGAGCCTGCAACCCCGCCGTCCCCACGTGCTGTTCGGCCGGATGTACGAGGACCCGCAGGTCGAACTCGGGGCCTTCCCGCCCCCTGGAGCCAGGGTGCTGTGCATCGCCTCCGCCGGGGACACGGCCGCCGCGCTGGCCGCTGCCGGGTACCAGGTCACCGCCGTCGACCTCAACCCCGCCCAACTCGACTACGCGCGCGCCCGGCTCACCGCCGGGGCCCCCGCCGTCACCGGTGCGGCGGAGCGGCTGCTCGCCGCCGGACGGTCCGCCGTCGCGTGCGCCCTCCCGGCCTGGCGGCCGGAGGAACTGGACCGCTTCCTGCGACTGGACGACCCGGCCGCGCAGGCCCGCCACTGGCACCGCCACCTGGACGGGCCCGGCCTGCGGCTGCTGCTCGGTGCCGCACTGCGCCCGGCCGGCGCGCTCGCCGGCGGCCTGCACCCGGCCTTCCGCGCCGTCCTGCCGCGCCGCTTCGACACCGCCCTGCGCGCCCGGCTGGCCCGGGGCTTCGCCCGCCACCCCAACGCCGGCAACCCGTGGGCGTGGCGCCTCCTGGCCGGCCGCGAACTGCCATCCGCGGCACCGGGCCCGGCACCGGGCCCGGCATCGCGGATGGCACCGAGCCCGGCACCGCGTCCGGGGAAGGCCGTCCGGCTGATCGGCGGCGACGTCGTCGACCACCTCGAACGCTCCCCGGCCGGCCACTACGACGCCGTGACCCTCTCCAACGTCCTGGACGGCCCCGGTCCGGCCTTCGCCCGCCGCCTCCGGGCCGCCGTGCGCCACGCGGTCCGCCCCGGCGGGACCGCCGTGCTGCGCAGCATCCGCGAGCCCGGCCCCGCCGGGCCCGGCGCAGCGGCGCAGGACCGCTCCCCGCTGTGGGGCGTCATCCGCGTCGTCCACCTCTGACCACCGCGAGAATCACGAGGCTGACCGTGCGACACCTCCTGCAACGCCACCCCTTCGCGATGCGCACGCACTTCGCGCACTCGCTCGTCCTCACCTACGCCCTGCCGCCCCGCGAGCTGGCGCCGCTGGTGCCGCCCGGACTCGCCCTCGACACCTACACCGACCCGGACGGCACCGAGCACGGCTTCGTCGCGGCGGCCGTCGTGGACACCCGGGCGCTGCGCCCGGCCGCGCTGCCGGCCCGGCTGGGCCGCGACTTCATCCTCACCGGCTACCGGGTCTTCACCCGCTTCCCGACCCCCGGCGGACGGACCATGCGCGGCCTGCGGATATTGCGCTCGGACACCGACAGCCGGCTGATGGCCGCCGGTGGCAACCTCTTCTCCCGGTACCACTACCGGCACGCGAGGATCGGCACGCGGGTGGTCGGCGACACCCTGGAGTTCAAGGTGCTCAGCTCCGACGGCCACGCGGACCTGCACGTGCGCGCGGACCTGGCGAACGCCCCCGCCGCGCTGCCGCCGCGCAGCCCGTTCGCCGACGTCCGGGCCGCGCGCCGCTTCGCGGGACCGCTGCCCTACACCTTCGAGTACGAGCCGCAGACCCGCTCGATGATCGTGGTCAAGGCCACCCGCACCCAGTGGGACCCGGTCCCGGTGAGCGTCGAGGTGCCGCGGCTGACCTTCTTCGAGCACGGCCCGCTGGCCGGCAGCCGCCCGGTGCTCGCCAACGCCTTCCACGTCGCCGACGTCGACTACGGCTGGCTGGCCGGCAGCCGCCGCGCCCTCGACGGCTCCGCCTTCGGCTCGGAGCACACCTCCGACCGCACCTCCGGCCGGGGCGGCGACCGGCCCGCGCCCCGCGACACGAGCACCGGAGCCACGCGATGACCGCCGCGCCGCCGCTCCGCCACTCCGGCGTCCGCGAGGTGATCCGCTACAACTGGCCCCTGTACGCCGCCGGCGTGCTCACCACCGCCGCCGGCCTCGCCCTGGCGCGCCGCCTCCCCGCGCCCGCCTCCGCGCTGGTCCGTACCGGTGCCGCCATCGCCGCGGCCCACCTCGCCACCAGCACCCTCGCCACCTGGTGCGTCTACGATCGTTCCGGCCTCCACGGCTACGACTGGCTGCCCGAGCTGCTGCCGGACGGCCCCGGCGAACACCTGGTGGTCTCCAGCGGGCTCGACGAGGCCAGCCGCCCGCTCGCCGCGCAGCACCCGCGGGCCCGGCAGCACATCGCCGACCTGTACGACCCCGCCCTGACCACCGAGGGGTCGATCCGGCGCGCCCGCCGACGCCTCCCGCCCGCGCCCGGTACCGTCCCGGCCCGCCCGTCGGCGCTGCCGGCCGCCACCGCCACCCTGGACACCGTGTTCGCCGTCTTCGCCGCCCACGAGCTGCGCCGCCCCGCCGACCGCACCGCGCTGTTCGCCGAGATCGCCCGCACGCTGCGGCCGGGCGGCACCCTGGTCCTGGTCGAGCACCTGCGGGACGCCGCCAACACCGCCGTGTACGGCCCCGGCGCCTGGCACTTCCTCACCCGTGGGACCTGGCTGGGGCACGCCGCCGAGGCCGGGCTGCGGCCGGCCGCCGAGCGCCGGATCGCCGGGCTGGTCACCGTCCTCGCCTTCCGCGCTCCCGTACGGTGCGCGGAATGAGCGAACTGTTCACCCTGGAAGGGCAGTTGCGGCTGGTCGGGGCGGTGCTGGTCGGGATGGGCCTGTTCCACGCGGTACTGCCGCGTTTCGTCGACTGGCCGGCCGACCTGGCCGGCACCACCCTCCTGACCCGTCAGGTCTCGTACGCCCACCTCTTCTTCATCGGCCTCGCCTGCACCCTGCTCGGCCTGCTGCCGCTGTGCCTGGCCCGCGACCTGCTGTCCGGTACGCGGCTGGGCACCGCCCTGCTGGCCGGCCAGACGCTGTTCTGGGGTCTGCGCTGGCTGTTCGAGTTCGCGGCCTTCTCGCCGAAGCTGTGGCGCGGCGACACCTTCCGCACCGCCGCGCACATCGGGCTCTCCCTGCTCTGGACGTGGGTGACGGCGGTGTTCGCGGCCGCGCTCTGGCAGGTGCTCTGACCCTCCCCGGACGCACGCCGAGGCCCAGCCGGTGGCGGCGGATCGACTCCTGGACAGGCCGTAAGCTGCTGGACCGTGGTCCGATCAAGGTGATGGGCGGGCGTGTGCAGCTCTGCACGGCCGGAGGGAAACGGGGGGCGGAATGCGTGAGGACCGGCTGCGAGCCGCGGCGACCCGGCGACAGATGCTGCTTGAGAGGTGGGTCGCCGCGCACCAGCTGCACGCGGCCGGGAAGCTGCTCGATTCCTATCAGGCGGGCGGGCAACGCCTGGCCGCCGCCCGCCGCTCCGGAGATCCGGCGGCCGCGCAGGAGTCCCTCGCCCAGCAGCTGGCCGCACAGCGGGAGTTGGGTGAGTTGATCGGCGAGCGCAATGCCGTGCGGCTGCTGGACGCCGCCGACCGGCCGACGGAGCCCGTGTCCGTCTTCGTGGACGAGACCACGGTGCGCGCGCAGCATGTGCAGCGCGCCGGGCTGGGAACGCTCCAGGCGTACGGCGCGGTGGCGGTGCCGGGTGATCTGCTGCCGGTCTTCGCCGCCCGCGCGGCCGGGATCCGGGACGAGTTCGGGCTGGGCGACGAGGAGTTGAAGTGGTCGCCGGACCGGAAGCGGCAGCCGGGGCAGTTCGCCCTCGGGGCCCTCGGGCGTGAGCCGATGCAGCGCGCGCTGCTGGAGGCGGCCGCCCAGTGCGGAGCCTGGACGGCGACCGTGGTGTGGGACCAGGAACGCGATCCCAGTGGGGACGCCCACCGCGAGAAGTGGATGCTGAAGCTGCTCTACGAGCGGATCAGCATGGGCCTGGCCGACCGGGGCGGGCTCGGCACGGTGGTCTTCGACCAGAAGCACTCCCTGCGCGGGCACGACGCGGACTGGCTCGCCGCCACCCGGAAGCTGACCGACCACGGCACCGAGTACACCGCCGCCTCCCGGATCGTGAACCGCTTCGTCATGGGCCCGTCCGACCACCTGCCCGGCCTCCAGCTCGCCGATCTGGTCGTCGGCGCCACCACGGCCCTGGTCGCCGGCCAGAAAGGGGGACTGGCCTTGCGCGAACCGCTGCTGGAGCTGGTCCACCGCCGCGAGGACGGCGACCTGTCCGGCGCCGGGCTGAAGCTGTGGCCCAACTCGCTGGAGAACCTGTACTCCTGGATCCAGCACGGCCGCCCCGCCGAGCCGAGGGGCGACGTGGCCGAACTGCTGAGGTCACTGGCCCCCGACCACTATCGCCTGGTGTGGAACTCCCGGCCGTTCGCCGAGAACGACGGCCTGACGGAGCATCAATAACCCATCGTGCTCCATCGATCAGCGCCGTGCCGGACCCGCGACGCGCGGGCCCGGCCGGCCGTCGGGCTCGTGGTGGCGTCCGGGGCGGACGTCGTTCAGCGAGCGGACGATGGCGAGGTCAGTGCGCTGCTCCCAGCTGGGCCAGCAGCGTCTGGTTGTCCTCGATGTGCCAGTCCTCGACGATCCTGTTCGTACCGACGTGCTGGATGTCGATGGCGTTGAATTCGACGCTCTGGCCCTTGCCCCGGACGCCGTTGAAGGTGCCGGTGAAGTGGCCGCGGAAGACCAGCCGGGCGGTGATCCGGTCGCCGGCGACCAGGACGTCGGACAGCTCGCAGGTCAGGTCCGGCACGGCGGTGCGGAAGTTCTCCGACGCGAGCAGCGGGCCGGCGGGGCCCTGCGGGCGGCCGGCCGGCAACGTGTTGTCCTTGAACTCCGGCGCGACCGCGGCGTCCAGGTACTTCGCCTGACCGGTGTTCCAGAACGTGTACAACTGCTGGGCCAGGTGGACCTCCTGGGCCGCGCGCCGGGCGCCGATCGAGCGGTCCACGGTGAGCGACTTCGGCTGGACCAGGCCGGGCGAGTGGTCGACCAGGCGCTGCGGCCAGGCCGAGGTGTGCGTGGGCCGCGGGGGGCCACCGTCGTGGCCGGAGGCGGAGGCGGCGGCGGTGGAGCCGCCGGCCAGGCTCACCACCGCCGCGGCGATGGCGACGGTACGGATGAAGGCGTGTCGGCGCATGGGGGTGCTCCTCGAATCAGTACGGGTTCACGTCGTAGCGGCGGTCAGGCGAGGCGACCGCCACCGTCGACGTGCAGCACGGTGCCGGTGACGTACGGGTTGTCGATGGCGTAGAACACGGCCTTGACCAGGTCCTCCGGGCTGCCGACGCGACGGGCCGGGTTGCGCTCGGCGACGCCGCGCAGGAACGCCTCCTTGTCGGCGCCAAGGCCGTCCCAGGAACCGGTGTCGACGATGCCGGGGGAGACCGCGTTGACCCGGACCGGGGCGATCTCCACCGCCAGCGCCTGCACCAGGAAGGCCAGCGCGCCGTTGGTGGTGGCCATCACGGTGCGCGTGGGCGCGGGGCGCCAGGCGGCCACGCCGGAGAAGAAGGTGAACGAGCCGTTCTCGGACACCTGCCCGACCAGGTGCTTGGCGAGCAGCAGCGGGCCGATCACCTTGGCGGAGAACGCCCGCTGCACGGCCTCCGGGGTGAGGTCCTCCAACGGGCCGTTGGCCGGCACCGCGGCGGTCGACACCAGGTGGTCGAACCGGCCGACGGCCCCGGCGAACCCGACGATGGACCGCTCGTCGGTGAGGTCGAGCGCGATCACCTCGGACGGCCCGGACAGCTCGCCGGCCGTCCACTCCAGCTTGCGCGGATCCGGCCCGGCCAGCACGACCGTGGCACCGGCGGCCGACGCGGCCTTCGCCAGGGCCTGCCCGGTGCGCGAACCCGCGCCCACGACGACGAGTCGCCGTCCCTGGAACGGGGTGTCCTTGGACATGGGAGAACTCCTTCAACTCATAAGGGAATTGGCCGCCGCACGCATCTCGGCGCCGGCCACACCACGACTCTCTCCCGCCCACCTGCGATGAGTCCAAGGCTTGTTTTCTACGAGAGCCATAAAATCCCTTCATGACAATGCCGACGCTCAGACAGCTCGAATACCTGGTCACCGTGGTCGACACCGGCTCCTTCACACGCGCGGCCGAGCAGCTGCACGTCACCCAGCCCGCCCTGTCCCACCAGATCCGGGCACTGGAGAGCACCCTCGGCGGGCCCCTGCTCGAACGCCTGCCGCGCTCGGTCCGGCTCACCCCCACCGGCCGGGCGGTCCTGCCGCACGCCCGCGCTGCGCTGGCCGATGCCGAACGCCTGACCGCGACGGCCCGGCGCACGGCGGGCCTGGAGGAGGGCGAGCTGGAGGTCGCGGTCATCTACTCCGTCAGCCTCGGCATCCTGCCGCCCGTCCTGCGGGAATGGCGGCAGCAGCACCCCAACGTGCGGATCCGGCTGCGCGAGCACTCCCACGCCGACCGGCTCCAGGACGCGATGACGGCCGGCCGCGCCGACCTCGCCATCGGCCCCGTCCCGCCCGGCTGGACCGGGCCGATCCGCGAACTCGGCGTCGAGGAGTTCACCGTCGTCCTGCCTGCCGACGACCCGCTCGCCGACCGCCCCACCGGCGCCGTCGCCCTCACCGAACTCGCCGACCGCGCCTGGGTGCACTACGCCCCCGACAACGGCCTCGCCGACCTCCTCGACCAGGTCTGCGCCCAGGCGGGCTTCTGCCCCGAGCCGGCGATCCGCGCCGAACAGACCTCCGCCGCACCCCTGCTCGCCGCAGCGGGCCTCGGCCCGGCCCTGGTTCCCGCCAACATCGTCCCGCCCCACTTCGACGGCACCCTGCTGCGCCCCGACCCCCCGATCCGCCGCACCCTCACCGCCTACACCCGCACCCGCCCCGACCCCCTCACCGTCGCCTTCGCCGACCTCCTCGCCCGCCAGGCCCGCGTCAACCCGCCCCGCTGAAGCACGGGCGCACGTGAACTCGTTCACCTTCGGCGGCAAAGGCGTCGCCGTGACGTCGGCAGCGGCAAGGATGTTGACGTGAGGTCCGACCACCTCGTCGGCCAGGCCGTCAGGCGGTTCAACCTGCAACGGACAGCAGCGTCCGCTGGCCGAGGCGTACCTGCGGTTTCGCTCCAGCAGCAAGCTGTGGCGGTCATCAGCCCCGTCGATCGGACGGAGTTCTCCTTTGAGCCCTGGCTCCACACGGCACTGCGGACACTGGCTGCCTGGCACGCGCTCCTGGTGCCGCAGACCGGCGACCGCTTCCGGCTGCGCACCGGCGACCAGCACGCGGCCGAGGCGCTGGCCACCCGGCTGCTCAAGTGGTGCGCCCTGCCGGGGACTGCGAAGAGGAGTGACTGGGGTGACGTCGACAGACGCTCAGGGGACCAGCGCACCGGCCCGGCCGGTGTGGGTGTTCGCGCCGCTGGAGGGCGTCGGGCCGTTGCGGTTCGGTATGCGCGGGGACGAGGTGGCGATGGCGCTGCCGGACGTCCCTGAGCTCCGGCGGTTCCAGGCCGAGCCCTACTTTCCGGAGATCACGGGTGTCCAGCTGGGGCGCAGCCGGGCGGAGCCGGCCGTGTACGCGTACTTCGACGGTACCGGGCGGCTGTTCTGAGCTCAGGGTGGACTGTCAGTGCCCCGCCGTAGCGTGGAACCAACGTCGGAGGGGGCGCCGGAGCGGCGTCGGACGGGCGTTGGGAGAGGGGTAGGACCATGGCTGTGAACAGGATCAAGCACAAGGTCAACCACGTGTCGCTCGTGGTCGACAAGTCCGGTTCGATGCGGCAGCACGAGGGGCAGCTCGTGCGGGTCGTGGACGAGTTCGTGAAGGGGCTCCAGGAGGAGTCGGACCGGCTCGGGCACGAGACGCGGATCAGCCTCTACGCGTTCGACCACCAGGTGCAGAACCTGGTCTGGGACATGGACGTCAAGCACCTGCCGTCGCTGAAGGGGCTCTACCAGGTCGACAACGGTGCGACGGCGCTGATCGAGGCGGCCGTGAAGTCCGTCGACGACCTGAAGAACATCTGGGAGGGGTACGGGGAGCACTCGTTCCTCCAGGTCGTCGTCACCGACGGCGAGGAGAACGCCTCCGGCTGCTCGGAGAGCGGGCAGATGCACATCCGCATGAACGCCACCCAGGGCGCCGCCGTCCTGCGCTCGTGGACGGACCGGATCCGGCAGGCCATGGACGACCTGCCCGACCACTGGACCTCGGCGATCCTGGTGCCGAACTCCCTGGCCAAGCGCACCGCTCAGGGGTACGGGTTCCCGGCGGGCAACATCGCGATCTGGGACGCGGACTCCAGCAAGGGCGTCGAGGAGGCCATCGGCACGGTCAAGTCGGCCGCCACGAGCTTCCTGCGCGGGCGCGAGAAGGGTGTGCGCGGCACGAAGAACCTGTTCACCATGGGCCAGGACCTGAGCACGGCCGACGTGAAGGCCAACCTCGACGCCCTCGACGCCGGCAAGTACACGCTGATCCCGGTCGACGAGCAGATACAGATCCGCGAGTTCGTCACCCGTTCCGGGCACGAGTACAGGACCGGCTGCGCCTTCTACGAGCTGTCCAAGCGCGAGAAGATCCAGGGCTCCAAGCAGCTCGCCGTGGCGGAGAAGGACCCGGCCACCGGCAAGATGACGGGCCGGGTGTTCTCGGGGCCGGCGGCCCGTCAGCTCCTGGGGCTGCCGCAGTCGGAGGTCACGGTGAAGCCGGGGGAGAACCCGTCGTACACCGTGTTCGTCCAGTCGACGTCCGTCAACCGGAAGCTGGTGCCGGGTACCAGGCTGCTCGTCCTTCGGTAGGCCTTCGGTGGGCGGGAGTCGGGTTCAGCCGGCGGGTGCGCTTCGCGCGCGGATGCGGTGTGCGGTGCGCAGGCCATGTTTGGCGGCGGTCGCGACCAGGCCGCCGAGGGTGGTTCTGGCAGTGTCGTGGGCGGCGAGGCGTTCCAGCACCGGCAGGGCGCGGTCGTCGGCGGTGGAGCCGAGGGCGCGGCAGGCCAGTGCGCGCAGGTCGGGGTCGGGGTCGGTGGTGAGGGCGATCAGGTCGTCGACCACCCGAGGGCCGAAGGCAGCGATGGCTGCGGCGAGATGACCGGCCTTCGGGTTACGGCGTGCCAGCATGGCCTGCCAGAGTGCGGCGAGTGCGTCGTCGTCGCCGATGTCGCCGAGGGCCCGGGCGGCCATGCTGCGCACCCACTCGGTGTCGTCGTTCAGCCGGGCAGCGAGCTCGGGCACGGCGATGTGTGCCCCGAGGAGGCCGAGTGCCTCGCAGGCGCCCTCGCGGACCATCGGGTCGGGGTGTTCCAGCAGGGCGGTGATCAGCGGAACGGCCTGCTGGAAGCCGAGGTCGGCACAGGCGAGCGCAGACCACCGCACCCCGCGGTGCCCGGTGTCGGCGAGCGCACGCAGGAGGCCCGGTTCGAGGCTCGTGTCGCCGAAGAGGGCGATCCGGTTGAGGGCCTTGGTCCAGACGGTGACGTCCTGCGTACGGTGGTCGGAGGCGACGTCGGACAGTGCCTCCAGGGCCTGCGGGTGGCCGAGTTCGGCCCACTGCAGCAGCGAGTCGATCGCCTGCACGCGGCTCGTGCGGTTGCCGTGCAGCTCGGCGGCGTGGACGGTGACGAGGGAGGACGGTCCGTCGGGCAGGTGGCCGAGCGCGTCTTCGAGCGGTTCGGCGAGCGGCGGTTCGAGCTCGGCCAGCCGCCAGGCCAGTGGGCCGATCCGGAAGCCGACGTCCGCGTCGTAGAGGGCGTTGCGGCAGAGGTTGGCGGCGAGCTTGGCGATCGTACGGAACAGCAGGTAGGCGCGGTCGGCCGCAGCCTCGGGGACGGTGTCGAGCGCGTCGAGCCGACCGGCCATCGCCGCGGCGACGGCGGCCTGCGGGCGACCGGTGGCCCGCAGGACCGCCTCCGCCCACGCGAGCGGTTCGTCCTGCCGCTCGTACAGGAGGCGGCCCCACAGGCGGAGGACGGCGTCATGGTGGTCGGTCATCCGGTGATCGTTCCAGGAGGCGTGCCGGCGGCCAAACGGGTTTTCCTCCCGGCCGCCGGATCCCCGGTCCTACTCGCACGGTTGTTGAGTACGTTTGCTCGTGATCGCGCGCCGACCGGCTTCCTATCGTGCTCTTCATGAACACGGACCCGACTCCCACCACCTCACCGGCTCCGGCCCGGGCCAACTCGCGAGGGGCCGGCAGTCCCGTCACGGTGGAGGTCACCTCGCGCTCCGCCGGGGACCGCGACACCGCGTACTGGCAGTTCGACCTCGGCTGACCTTCATCCGTTCCTCGCCGACGCCGCCTCAGGCCGTGGTCGGCCAGGGCACCGTCGTCTCGGCCGGGGTGGTGTAGTCGGTGCCGGGGACGTCCCAGCCGTAGAGGCGGCCGACCTGGGCCCGGAACCAGGCGGTGTCGGCGAGCTCGGGCAGGGTGTCGGTGGTTGCGGCGGCCCAGCGTTCGTGGACGGCGGCCTGCACCTTGTCGTCCATCTCCCAGCCGTCGAGGCGGATCCGCTGCTCCTCGTCGAGCTGCAGCGGTGCCGCTCCGGTGAGCTGCTGCCACAGGGCGGTGGCCTGCTGGGCGGTGCTCCGGAAGCCGTCGCCGAGGACGGCGCGGAGCAGGCTGGTGTAGAGGGCGATGGACGGGATGGCCGTCGAGGCCTGGGTGACGGCCGCGCCGGCGACCACGGTGTGGGCCCGGCCGCCGAGCGGGGCGAGGTCCTGCTGGAGGCGGCGTGCGGTGTCCTCCAGGTGCTGCTTGGCCGCGCCGATGGTGCCGGCCCGGTAGATCGGCGCGGTGAGGTCGGAGCCGACGTAGGTCAGGGCCACCGTGTGGAAGCCGTCCCGGACGAGGCCGCGGTCCGTCAGGGCGTCGATCCACAGCTTCCAGTCGGCGCCGCCCATGACCTGCACGGTCGCGTCGCGCTCCGCGTCGACGGCGGGTTCGAGTTCCAGCGAGCCGACGAACGGGGTGTCGCCGTCGAACTGCAGGGTCTTGGCCCGGTAGGCGGAGCCCAGGGGCTTGATCACCGAGTGGTGGACCTCGCCGGTGCCGGGGTCGGTGCGGCGGGGCGCGGCGACGCTGTAGACGAGGTAGTCGACCTTCCCGTACCGGGCGGCGAGATGGTCGAGCGCCTCCTCCTTGGCGGCGGCGGAGAAGGCGTCCGCGTTGAGGAAGGCGAAGTCGCCGGCCGGTCCGGCGAGTTCCGCGGTGCGGGCCGTCCGGTACCAACCGCCGGAAGCGGTGCGTCGCTCGGTCTCGGGGGCCTCGAAGGCGATGCCGAGCCCGCGCATGCCGTACGTGCGCAGCGCGGCGACGGTGGCGGCGAGGCCGTAACCGGCGCTGGAGCCGATGATCAGGGCGACGGGCCCCTCCGTGGTGGCCGGGCCGGCGGGCGCGGGGGTGCGCTCCCACAGTTCGTCGACGACGGCGGCGCAGCCGTCGGGGTGGGAGTTGAGGTAGAGGAAGCCACGGTTGCCGGGCTTGATCTCGCGGAGGGTCATCGATTTCCTTCGTGCTGGGGAGTCGTCTCCAGGCCCATCAGGCCTCCATCCTGGCCGGTCAACCCGGGTGAGGATGTGGCGACATGTGCCAGGGTCCGCTCAGGAATCTTGTCGATGCCGCCCTTATGGGCGCGGCGCCTGCGTAGAACAGATCCTTCCGCTGAGGTGTTCAAAACCCTCACAATCGGCATCGTTGGTTCACGACTCGTCGGCGGTAGCGTCGTCGTCGTTCGTCGTCGTTCCGATTCCTGTCTTGGGGTAAACACACATGGCATCGAACAAGACCGCGAAAGCACTGCTGGGAATCCTCACCGCCGCCGCACTCGGCGTCGGCACCCTCGCCGGCGCGTCGGCGGCCACCGCCGCGCCCGCGCAGCAGGTCGTCACCCGGACCGTCACCATCCAGGCGGTCAACAACCTCGGCCTCAGCACCACCGAAGCCAAGAGCGTGCAGTGCTACGTCCGCAGCGCCGGATACGACCCCGGCGCGATCGACGGTCAGCTCGGCTCCGCGAGCTGGTCGGCCTGGCAGCGCTTCCTCAACGATCGCAACTTCAACGCCGGAACCGTCGACGGCCAGGTCGGCCCCAACACCATCAGGGCTCTCCAAGGCTTCCTCGTCTGGCTCGGTTACGACACCGGCGGCGTCGACGGCGTCGCCGGACCCAAGACCCGGGCCGCCTGGGCGGCGTTCTCCAACCTCGGTGGAGGCTGGTGCTGACCTGCGACACCGGCGGAAGAACGCGGGCCCGTCCCAGGATCGCTCCTGGGGCGGGCCCGCACCGCTGCCGTCCCCTGGTCAAGAGGGGGTGGCCGTCGGGCAGCCTGAAGGCGATGGGGGCCGCGTTGCGCATCGCGGCCCCGGCGCCGCCCCGCGACGCCTTGGTCCACGACGTGCGCACGCGCTGGACGACCCGGACGAGGCCTGGGAGGAGCTCTTCGTCATCGCCAAGGCCCTGCGGGCCCGCGGCACCGACGACGAACTCGCCGCGTTCCTGGCCGAGCGCGACCTGACCGCGGAGCACCTCGACGACTGACGCACCGAGCACCGGGCGGCGGCGCACCCCGCTGCCGCCCGGTGCTGCGCGCTCCTGTTCAGCCCGTGGGCATGCCGATCTGCCGGCGTTCGAGCGCGGAGCGCAGCGTCGCGAGCGCCTGCGCGGCGGCCGTCACCGACGCGTCGTCGAGCGTGCCGCCGATCAGCTCGGCCAGCCCCGCCGTGAACGTCCGCTCCGCCGCGTCGACGAGTCGGGCACCGCCCTCGGTCAGGGCCAGCAGGGAGGAGCGGCGGTCGGAGGGGTTCGGCTGCCGGACGACCCAGCCCTGCTTCTCCAGGCGGTCGACGCCCTTGCTGGTTGCCCCGATGCCGACGGCGAACTCGGTGGCGAGGTCCGCCACGCGGGCTCCGGGGTGGTTGCGCAGGTACCGCAGGAACTCGAACTGCGAGGTCACGATGCCGTGCCGGGCACGGAGCCGGTCGTTGAGCGCGTTGTAGAGCCGCGTCTCGCACCGGACCAGGTCGGCGAAGAACTCCGGGAGATCCACCGTCTTACCCCTCGATTTAGATGCCACGGCATATAGTGTAGCGGCAGCTACTTTCGAGGGGAGCACAACCATGAGCAGGGAACAGCGCGCGCGGATCGACGCGATGCTCCGGCAGCCCCGTCCCGAGGGTCCCCGGACGGTCGAGGAGATCCGCGCCGGATTCGAGGCGCTGATGGCCGGGATGATCGTGCCCGACACCATCCGCACCACGGAGACGGTGCTCGGCGGCCGGCCCGCCCTCAGGGTCGAACCGGTCGGTGCGCCGCGTGCCGGGACGATCCTGTACTTCCACGGCGGCGGCTGGGTGTACGGCTCGCCCCGGACGGCCCTGTCGCTGACGGGCAACCTCGTGGCCAGGACCGGCCTCGGGGCGTACTCGCTGGACTACCGGCTCGCCCCGGAGCACCCCTTCCCGGCCGCGATCGAGGACACCCTGAGCGCCTACCGCGCCCTCCTCGAACGCGGCGAGGACCCCGCAGCCATCGTGTTCGCCGGGGACTCCGCCGGCGGCGGACTCGCCGTGACCGCCTGCCTCGCCGCCCGTGACGCGGGTCTGCCGATGCCCGCCGCCATCCTGGCCCTGTCGCCGGGCCTCGACGCCACCCGCACCGGCGACAGCATGGTCACCAAGGAGGACGCCGACCCGATTTTCACCCGCGCGGACCTCGACCACACCGGCGCCATGTATCTCGCCGGGGCCGACCCGCACCAGCCGCTGCTCAGCCCGGCCGTCTGCGCCGACCTGACCGGCTTCCCGCCGATGCTCGTCCAAGTGGGCGCCAACGAGGTCCTGCTGGACGACTCCACGCGCCTGGCCGCGCGCGCCGCGGCGGCCGGTGTGGACGTCGTCCTGGACATCACCGCCGACGCGCCGCACGTGTTCCAGGCCTTCGCCGGGGTTTTGGACGTGGCGGACGAGGCGCTGGACCGCGCGGCGCTCTTCCTTATCCAGCGCATGCGCAAAGCGAATTGACGGTTCGTCAAGGTTTGCTCATCACCCGCGTCGGGTCGCGGTGGACCGCGTCGAGGGTGAGGGGACCGCCGGCTTCAAGTTCCAATCGGCACGATGACTTTCGCGGTGAACACCTCCACCAAGATCCCCGACTGTCAACGTCAGGTGCTGAGCGAGATGGATCGCGGAGAGCCCTTTCGCTCGATCCCGTCCATGGCTCGGCTGTTCCCCGTGCTTTGACGGGGAACAGCCGGAGCGCTCGTAGGGTCAGGGGGACGCGGTGTCTTGGGCGTCCTTGGCGGCGTCTGATTCGGCAGCGGCGGCGGCGCTGTCGGCGGCGTCCACCTTCTGCCGCATCTCGCCGAGTCGGTCACCGCTCACCGCCGATCCGCTCGCGCCCGCGGACGGTGCGCCGGCGGCGGGTGCGCTGCCCTTCCCGGTACCGCTCCCGTTCGCGCCGCACGCCGTCAGGGCGAGCGTGGCGAGCAGGGCGGCCGACAGGGCGGCGGCCCGCCGCGACAGCCGGCCGGCCGATTCCGGTGCGGCCACCGACCTGCCATCGACCAGGACGGATGCCGTGCCGTGAGCGGCCACTGCGCGAACGGCCACTGCGCGGGCGGTCACTGCGCGTTCGGGCTGCCGAGGCCCTGCGAGGAGCACCAGCCGGCAACGGCGTTCAGGTCGCTCTGCCGCTGGGTCAGCGTGGCCACCAGGCCCTTGCGGTACGTCAGCCGGTCGTTGAGGTCGTTGTAGATCGCGGTGTGGCCGGCGGCCTTGGCGTTGGTCACCCGCTGCTCCAGACGGGCGATCGAGCCGGCCTCGGTGACCGGGCCGTTCAGGCGGGCCAACGCGTTCTCGACCCGCTGCTCGGCCTTCGGCAGCCGCTTGCAGACGCCCTTCGCACCGTCGCCGTCGGGCGTCGGCAAGACCTTCGGGGTCTCGGAGGCCACCGGGGTGGCACTGGTCGTGGCAGCCTGAGCCGGTCCGGCGAGGGCGACCAGGGTGGTGCCCAGAGCGAGAGCACCGATCATTGCAGCGGCCTTACGGTGGGTGTGCATGGCGAAGTCCTCCAGTTGCCACGGGTGGCAGGTCCGGCCGGAGCGTCGGGCGGTCCGGCTGAGCAGGACGATAGGGACCCTCCTTGTGGATTCCTTGTGAGTCCGACAACCGCACCGCGGACGCCGCAACGCCACGGGAGCTTCAGCCGCTCGCACCCGTGGTGCGGATCCAGTCGCCGCGGGTCGGCAGGGGCAGCGCCGGGGCGTCCGGGCCGACCAGGGGCAGCCGGACCTGGATGCGGCAGCCGGTGCCGCTCGGAGGCTCGGTGACCGTGATGGTGCCCCGGTGCAAGGCCACCTGCTGGGCGACCAGGGTCAGCCCCAGTCCCGAACCGGGGCTGTCCCGTCGTCGGTGGAACCGGTCGAAGACCGCCGCCCGGTCCTCTACCGGGATGCCCGGCCCGTCGTCGTCCACGGTCAGCGACGCCTGCCCGGCCTCCCGACGCAGTCCGACCACGATCCGGGCCGGCTCCCCGGGCCGGTGCCCGTGCACGGCCGCGTTGGCCAGCAGGTTGTCGCAGACGATCCGCAGCCCGGCCTCCCATCCGTGCACCCGCAGTCCGTCGGCGTCCGACCCGGTGAGGTCGGGACCGGCCATCTCGACGGTCACCTCCGGCCGCCGTCGGCGCAGCTCGGCGACGGCGGCCGCGGCCGGTTCGGCCGGGTCGATCACCGCGAACGCCTCCTCCTCGACCAGGTCGCCACGGGCGAGCGTGCGCAGTGCGGTGAGCAGGTCGAGCAGCCGCCGGTGGTCGTCGCGAAGGTCGGAGAGGATCTCCGCGCGGTCCGCCGACGGCAGGTCCGGGTGCGCGCTGAGCACGTCCAGGTTGGTCTGCAGGCTCATCAGTGGCGTGCGCAGTTCGTGCGAGGCGGCGGCGGAGAACGAGCGGGCGGTTTCCAGCGCCTGGCCGGTCCGGGCGACCTGATGGTCGTACCGGGCCAGCGCGCTCTCCAGCGCGAGCGCGAGCTCGTCCACCTCGCGGATCCCACTGTGCTGGTGGGTGAAGCCGACGGCGCCGGCGCGCGGGTCGAGCGCGGCGGCCCGGCGGCCCAGGCGGCTGAGCGGTGCGGTGGCGCGCCGGGCGAGAGCGTAGGCGAGCAGGCCGGAGAGCGGTGCGGCCAGCACAGCGGCCCACAGGATCCGCCCGCGCACCGCGTCCACCTGCGGGTTCGTCGCTGATACCGGTGCGGTGACCCAGAGCGTGCCGGGGTTGACGCCGGTCACCTGTCGGGCCAGCACCCGCCAGGTGCGGCCCTGCGCCCGCACGGTGACCAGGACGCCGGTGCTCGCGGGGGCGGGCTGCGGGAGTACTGCGGCCGGGCCCGGCACCGGGCCGCCCTCCGTGATCTTGTCGCCGTTCGCGTCCGCCACCCGGATGCCGACGTCCAGCGCGTCGTCGAGCAGGTTGCGGCGCTGGTTCTGCTCGACCCGGGGCCGGTCCTGCTGGGTGGCGCTCAGCAGTGCCTTGGCGGCGGGCAGCACGGCGGCGGCGCGGTCGCGCAGCCTGGTGTCCTGCTGGGAGCGCACGTCGTGGGTGACCAGGCCGAGCAGCAGCGCGCCGGTGCCCAGCACGAGCAGCGGGACGAGCAGGGCCGCGCCGGTTGCGATCCGGGTGGCCAGACTCATCGAGCGCCGGGCGGGGACAGGGCCGTTCACCGGTGTGCCTCCGGCATCCGCAGCACGAAGCCGACGCCCCGCACCGTGTGGATCAACCGCGGACGGCCGCCTTCCTCCAGTTTGCGGCGAAGGTAACTGACGAACGTGTCGACGGCATCGGTGCGGACCTCGAAGTCGTAACCCCAGACCCGGTCGAGCAACTGGTCGCGGGTCAGCACCAGTCCGGCGTTGCGGGCCAGGTGCTCCAGCAACTCGAACTCGCGGCGGGTCAGCCGCAGCGGTTGTCCGTCCCGGCGGACCTCGCGGGCGGCGGGCTCGATCTCCAGCGGCCCGACCCGGAGGACCTCACCGCCCGGCACGCCGGGCCGGCCGTACGCGCCGGCCTGAGGCCGGCGGCGCAGCAGGGCGTGCAGGCGCAGCACCAGTTCCTCCAGTGCGAACGGCTTGACCAGGTAGTCGTCGGCGCCCGCCTGCAGGCCGGCCACCCGGTCGGCCAGCTCGTCCAGTGCGGAGAGCATCAGTACGGGCGTGTCGATGCCCTGGTCCCGTAGTCGGCGGCAGACCTCGGTACCGTCCACGTCGGGCATCGAGACGTCGAGGACCAGCACGTCGGGCGGCTCGGTGGCTACCAGCCGCAGCGCCGCCTGCCCGCCGTCAGCCGTTCGTACCGTGAACCCGCCGAGCCGCAGGCCGCGTTCCAGCGACCTGCGGATGGTGTTGTCGTCATCCACCACCAGCACCGTCCCGGTGCTGTCACCGACCGCCATCGGGTTCTCCTCGCTCCCCTCCGGCCGCCGCCGGGGCGTCCACAGTGGCACGGGCTGATGAGAGCTTTCTCATCGAAGTCCCGCGACCTCCAGGGCCACGGCCCCTGTTCTCACGCCTGGTGCGCGGACTCGCCCGGCTGGGCCTTCACGTGACCGTCCAACCTGTCGGGGTCGCTGGACCTGGCTCAACGCAACGTGCCCGGATGTCGTTCTAGGCGGTCCGGCGGCGGAGGGTGGCGGCTCCCAGGGCGAGGGCGAGCAAAGTGGAGCCGGCGACGACGGCGAGGTCGCGGGCAACGGCCGTGTCGGCGGTGGCGGTTGTGGTGAGCCGGGTCATCGCGTCGACGGCGTAGGAGAGCGGCAGGACGTCGGAGGCCCAGCGCAGCGCCGTGGCCATGGAGTCGCGCGGGACGAAGAGCCCGCACAGCAGCATTCGGGGGAGGAGGACCGCCGCAGGAACTGGACGACCTGGAACTCTGTCGCGGCGAACGCCGACACCAGCAGGCCGAGCGCCATGCCGAGCAGTCCGTCGGCGACGGCGACGGCGAAGAGCAGCCAGGTGGGGCCGGCGATGCGCAGGCCGAGCGGGCCGATGGTGAGCGCGGTGGCGAGGGTCGCCTGGAGCAGGGCGACGGCGCCGAATGCCAGGGCGTACCCGAGGAGGAGGTCGAGTTTGCCCAGCGGCATGGTGAGCAGCCGCTCCAGGGTGCCGGTGGTGCGTTCGCGGAGCATGGCCACCGAGGTGACCAGGAACATCACGAGGGCGAACTCGACCTGGAGCAGCCGGAGTTGCGGGTGGAGATGACGCTCTCGCAGATCGTGGGACTGGCGATGGCGCGATACGTGATCCAGGTGGAACCGCTCGCGTCCACGCCCGTGGAAGAGCTCGCCCCGTTCCTGGCGCGGACCGTACAGGGGTACCTGGCCGAGCCCTGAGGAGGCAGCGCTCGCAAGCGGCCGTGCCCCACGTCCCGGGCCGGCAGGAAAGCGGTCGGCCTGCCTCGGCGTGCGGCGGCCGCTCGGCCGGGGCTCTGCGCCGATCACGGCCCGACGGGTGTGGTGGTGGCCGGCCGGGGCGCGCCGGTGTCCCGGTCCCGGATCGTCTCGGCGGCGCGCTGCAGTTCGGCAAGGACCGTCCGGACGGCCTTTCGCGCGGTGCGCTCGGGCCGGTGGAGCACATCGACGTGCCGTCGGGCCTGGACTCCGCTCAGCGGCCTGAGAACGACGTCGGGGTGCGGACGGGTGGTCCAGCGCGGCATCAGCGCCAGCCCGCCGCCGGCCGCCACCACCTCGGCGACCACCGCGAATTCGTTGATGCGGTGGACGATGTCGAGCCGGCGGTTGGCGACGCTGGCGATGGCCTCGATCGTGGCCATCAGCGGGAAGCCGTCGTGGACGGTGATCCACGGCTGACCGGCCACGTCCTGTGGTGAGAGCTGCGGCTTGGAGACCAGCGGGTGGTCGGCCGGAAGGGCGACGTCGAGGGGCTCGCGCAGCAAGGTGAGGGCGATCACGGTGCGCGGCCAGGGCGGAGCGTGGTCGAGGCGGTGAGCGAACACGAGGTCGTAGTCACGGGTGAGGGCGGGAAAGCGGTCCTGGGCGACATCCTCGTCGGACAGCGCCAGACGGGGGTGACCCGCGCCGGCGAGGCCGCGCAGCAGGAGCGGGAAGAACGCCGAGGCCGCGCTGTGGAACGCCGCCACCGAGACCTCGCCGTCCGACTGCTCCGCGAAGTCGGTGACGGTGTGGCGCGCCCTGGCCAGGGCACTCTCCACCTCGATGGCCGCCACCGCCAGGGCTTGCCCGGCGTCCGTCAGCACCACCCGGCGCCCGGCGCGTTCGGTGAGCGGGACGGGAATCGAACGCTGCAGCAGCCTCAGCTGCTGCGAGATCGCGGACGGCGTCACGTGCAGCGCCTCGGCAACCGCGGTGACACTCCCCAGTTCTCCCAGTTCCCGCAGGATCCGCAGCTGCCTCTCGTCCACGCTGACAGTGTAGGACTGCTACAGGTTTGTTGAAGAAGTTGGTTGTAGCCTTCAACTCCCTGGTCGGGCAGCGTAGTGGCATGCCCGTTGCCCGCCGTACCGATGCGGTACTCCTCCTCGTCGCGCTCGTCTGGGGTTCCAGCTATCTGGCCGCCAAGACGGCCACTGCCGCGCTCCCGGTCCTGGCGGTGCTGTTCGCCCGGTACGCGATCTCCACGCTCGCGTGCGGCGCCCTGGTCGTCTTCGGCCGCCGGGCGCGGCGCCCCACCCGCGACGAGGTGCGCACCGGGGCCCTCCTGGGAGTCACCCAGGCGGCCGTCCTCGTGCTGGAAACCTACGGGGTGGCGCACACCAGCGCCGCCAACGCCGGACTGATCATCAGCCTGACCATTGTGCTCACCCCGTTGATGGACCGCAGCGCAGGCCGCCGCCTGCCCGCGACGTTCTTCCTCGCCGCCGGCCTGTGCGTTCTGGCCGTCGGACTGCTGACCTCAAGCACCGGACTGCACGCGCCGCGACTCGGGGACGCCCTGATGCTCGCCGCCGCAGTCGTACGGGCCGGGCACGTCGCCCTCGTCGGACGGCTGACCGCCGGGCGCCCCGTGGACCCGCTCCACCTGACGAGCGTCCAGACCGTCGTCGGTTCGGCACTGTTCCTGCCACCTGCCATCGGCCACCTGCCCGACCTGGCCCACGGCAGTGTCACCACCTGGACCCAACTGATCTACCTCGCCCTGTTCTGCAGCGTGTTCGCCTTCCTCGCCCAGACCCGGGCCGTGCAACGCACCTCCGCCAGCCGGGCAAGCCTGCTGCTGGGAACCGAACCGATCTGGGCCGTCGCCATCGGGTTCAGCCTCGGCGGCGAACGGCTCACCCCCTGGGCCGCCCTCGGTGCCGTGCTGATGATCGCCGGGACCTACTGGGGACAGGCCATCGAACGCACCCACCGCGCCACAGCGCGAACCGTGAAGGAGGACACAGCGTGCCGGACGACGACACCTATCAGCGCCTGATCGCCCTGTTCGACACCACCCGGACCCCGTACCGGCTCATCGACCACGAACCGGACGGCACCACGGACTCGGTCAGTGCCCTGCGCGGGCACCCCGTCTCCCACGCTGCGAAGTGCATCGTCCTCAGGGTCAAGACCGACCGGCGGAGCACGCGCCACGTGCTCGCGGTCGTCCCCGGGGACCGGCGCGTCGACCTGGACGCCGTCCGCACGCTCTTCGACGCGCGCTACGTCGGATTCAGCGACCCGGCGACCGCCGAACGCCTGGCCCACGCCGTCCCCGGCACCGTTCTCCCCTTCGCTTTCGACCCCGAACTCGAACTCGTCGCCGATCCCGAGGTCGTCGCCCGGCCGCAGCTCTACTTCAACGCGGCCCGCCTCGACCGCTCGGCGGCCATCTCGGGTGCCGACTACGCCCGACTCGCCCAACCGCGCATCGAACGCATCGCCGGCCCGGCGGCTACCGGCACCCGGGAACCCGCTCCGGCATAGACACACCGCTACCTGGCGCGCTGTCGGCCCTGACCGCCCCGAGGCGCGGCTGACCCGGTCAGTGGCAACTGGCGATGTGCTGGATCACTTCGTGAACCGGCGACGTATGGCCTCTCCTCAACCTGGAGGCGCCGCATGGCCGATCTCCATTCTTCCGCTGAGCCGACTGCCATCGGTATGGGCGTCGCGGCTGCCGATACGAACGATGTCTGGGACCTCTTGGCCGAGCAGGATGCCGTGGAAGCCGGTCTGTTGCCCACCGCGGTCCGGCCGTCCGGCGACGGCCGCTTCCTCTATACGACCAACCGCGGCGACGACGCGATCTCGGTCCACGCCGTCCATGACGACGGGGCGTCCGTGGAACGGCTCACCGCCGTTCCCTGTGGCGGGACTTGGCCGCGCGACATCGCCCTCACCCCCGACGGCCTTCTCCTCTTCTGGGCCAATCAGCGCTCCGACACGGTCACGGCCTTCCATCGCGACCCACCCACCGGCCACCTGAGCCCGGCCGGGGAACCCCTGATGGTCACCGAGCCCACTTCCGTCCTGCCGATCGGCCGCTGAGCGGGTCACGAGGTGCCCGGCGCGACAGCCGTCGGGCGCCGAAGGATGTGTGAGCGTTCACAATGCGTCCGCACCGTAGGGGCGGCGAGGGAGGAGTGTCAACGGCCCGCTTGGGGGACGGGTGGCAAAGCGCGACCTCTTGACACCGGTCGGCCGCAAGCCCCAGGATCGGCTCGTGAACCTGTCAGACAGCCAGACAGCAGGATCGGCCCCCCGTCGCGTGAGCGCGATGGAAGCCGTGTTCGGCCACCTGCGCAGCGCCATCGAGCGCGGCGAGTACGTCGTGGGGGACAAGCTCCCCTCCGAAGCAGAGCTCTGCCGCACCCTGGAGGTCAGCCGGCCCGTGCTGCGGGAGGCGCTCCGGGCCCTCCAAGCCATGGGCCTGACCGTCTCCAGGACCGGCAAGGGCACCTTCGTCGTGGCGAACACGGTCGAGGACCCCACCTTCGGTGACTACGCCGCCAGCGACCTGCTTGAGGTGCGCCGGCACGTCGAGATCCCGGTCGCCGGCTACGCGGCGCTGCGCCGCACCCCGGAGGACCTGGACCACCTGGCCCACCTGCTCGACCGGATGGAGCGGGAGACCGACACCACCGCGTGGGTCGCGCTGGACACCGTCTTCCACCTGGCGGTGGCCGAGGCCTCCCGCAACCCGGTCTTCCGCCGGGTCATCGAGGAGATCCGTGACGCACTGGCGCGTCAGTCCACCTTCCTCAACGAACTCGGCGGCCGGCGCGAGCAGTCCAACTGCGAGCACCGGGCGATCGTCGAGGCCCTGGTCGACGGTTCCGAGCCCGACGCGGTCGCGGCGATGTCCCACCACCTCCACCGCGTCGAGGCGACCCTCACCGACATCGTGCACCCGAGGCGCACGGACACCCCCACGGAAGGCAGATCCGAGGCGTGAGCGAGCAGTTCCTCAAAGACGAGAAGCGCCCCACGACCCGTCACGTCGACGCCGGTGACACCGGCTACAGCAAGTCCTTGAAGCCCCGGCACGTCAACATGATCGCCATCGGCGGTGCCATCGGCACCGGCCTGTTCCTCGGCGCGGGCGGACGGCTCGCCGACGCGGGGCCCTCCCTGTTCGTCGCGTACGCCGTCTGCGGCGTCTTCGCCTTCCTCGTCGTGCGCGCGCTCGGCGAACTCGTGCTGTACCGCCCGTCCTCCGGTGCCTTCGTGTCGTACGCCCGGGAGTTCCTGGGGGAGAAGGGCGCGTACACCGCGGGCTGGATGTACTTCCTCAACTGGGCGACCACCGGCATCGCCGACATCACCGCCGTCGCCACGTACACCCACTACTGGCACCTGTTCTCCAGCGTCCCGCAGTGGGTGATCGCTCTCATAGCCCTGGCCGTGGTGCTGACCGTGAACCTCATCTCGGTGCGGATCTTCGGCGAACTGGAGTTCTGGTTCGCCATCGTCAAGGTCAGCGCGCTGCTGGTGTTCATGGGCATCGC